>JAGCNQ010000086.1 GCA_017645845.1 Bacteroidaceae bacterium | reverse complement strand
GTGAAAAGTGAAAAGTGAAAAATTCTTTGTTTTTCTCTATTTTTTGTCTAATTTTGCAGGAAAAACAGCATGGTTTCATACTTACAAGTACAGAATCTGACGCGAAGCGTAGGGGACAAGACGCTTTTCAAGGACCTTTCATTCAGCATAGGCGAGGGCCAGAAAGTGGGTCTCATCGCCAAGAACGGCACAGGAAAGAGTACGCTACTCAACATTCTGGGCGGGATGGATCAGGCCGATGAGGGGCAAATTGTCTTTCGTAACGACCTTCGCGTCGGCTATCTTGAGCAGACACCCTGCTATCCCCTCGATCTTACTGTTATCGAGGCTTGCTTTTGGCACGGAAACGAGACAACGAACCTCATCCGTGAGTATGAGACCTGTATGGCCTCCGAGACTCAAGAGGGCCTGCAGGACATTTTGGACCGTATGGAACAGCAGAAGGCCTGGGACTATGAGACACGTGCCAAGACCATCCTCTCGCAGCTCTTCATTACGGAGTTCAACAAGCCTCTCTCGCAGTTATCTGGCGGGCAACTCAAGCGTGTGGCTTTGGCCAATACGCTCATTATGGAGCCCGATTTGCTCATCCTCGATGAACCGACCAACCATCTGGACCTTCAGATGATAGAGTGGCTCGAAAACTACTTGTCTCGCTCCAATGTTACGCTTCTTATGGTCACACACGACCGCTATTTTCTTGACCGTATCTGTTCGGTTATTCTCGAATTGGACGATGAGACCATCTATACCTATCACGGGAACTATGCCTATTTCCTCGAGCAGCGGGCACAGCGGTTGGAAGTGGCGAGGGCTGAGATTGCTCGTGCTACAAACCTCTACCGCACGGAACTCGATTGGATGCGTCGTATGCCTCAAGCTCGAGGACACAAGGCTCGCTATCGTGAAGAGGCCTTCTACGAGTTGGAGAAGCAGGCGCATCGCCGTATCGAAGAGCAACAAGTCAGGCTCCAAATGAAGTCCGCCTACATCGGGAGCAAGATTTTCGAGGCCGAGTATGTAAGCAAGGCGTATGGCGACCTCGTCCTACTCAAAGATTTCTACTATAATTTCTCGCGTTACGAGAAACTCGGTATTGTGGGCAATAACGGAACGGGAAAGAGTACCTTCGTCAAGATGCTACTCGGTCTAGTCAAGCCCGACAGCGGACGATTTGTCGTAGGCGAGACCGTTCGTTTCGGTTATTACAGCCAGGATGGAATGCAGTTCGACGAGCAAATGAAGGTCATCGATGCCGTTCGTAAGACAGCAGAATATGTGGACCTCGGAGGTGGACAAAAGCTCTCGGCTATGCAGTTCCTGCAGCACTTCATGTTCTCGCCCCAGCAGCAGCAGAACTATATCTACAAGCTCTCGGGTGGCGAGAAACGGCGACTCTATCTCTGTACCGTTCTCATGCAAAGCCCTAACTTCCTGGTACTTGACGAGCCGACCAACGACTTGGACATCAACTCCTTGCAAATACTGGAGCAGTACCTGAAGGATTTCAAGGGCTGTGTCATCATCATCAGTCACGACCGTTATTTCATGGATAAGGTTGTTGACCACCTCTTTGTCTTCAAGGGCGATGGTGTCGTAAAGGACTTTCCAGGCAACTATACACAGTACCGTGAATGGGAGAAACTGGAGCCGGCGCCTCAGAAAAAACAGAGTACTCAGAATACTCGGAATACTCAGAGTTTTCAAGGAGAGAGAAAGCGCAAGATGACTTTCCGCGAGAAGCAGGAGTTCCAGGCTTTGGGAGAAGAGATAGATGCCTTGGAGAAGGAGAAGTCGGATATCGAGGCTGCTCTCAGTAGTGGTACCCTTACTACTCAGGAAATCATCGATATGAGCAAGCGCCTGCCCGTCGTAAACGACCTTCTCGACGAGAAATCCATGCGCTGGCTCGAACTCAGCGAAATAGAGTAGGGAGGTCTTTAATTCTCAATACTAACCTTTACTCCTTCTGGCGAGTTCTCGAAAGAGAGCCAGAACAGGCGGCCGGCAAGGGTGTTGGCGGGCGCTTCCGAAGTCCTCAGCCTATGATTTACGGGATTCCCTACAGCATCGGTACATTGAATACCTGCCGAAGTGATTGTCTTGGGAAGATAGAGGCAGATGATGTTGGTGGTGTAGAGGGGAGATTTACAGGTGAAGCTGTACCCGTCTTCCGTTGCCTTCTCATCATACTGTCGCGAGGCTGCAGCTATCACTTGAGGGCGTTTTTTGTCAATCTTCCTTAAATCATAGAGAAAAGCCTGTGTGCCGGGCAGTATGCTGAGTTCTGAATGGTAGGTGAGTTCGGGCGAGAAAAGGTCGATATAGTCGCCCTTGAGTACGAGTGGCTGGTTGCTGACCACATCCTCATCAAGTACGGCAGCAAGGGTATAGGGGCCGCGTTCCAAATAGAAGGAGTTCTTCATCTCCAGTTTTCCGTATGCTTTGGTGACGACTTCCACAAACTGCTTGTCCCCGCCTTCGCTGAGCACATATTCTTTGGGGTCGTGTCGCAGCACATAGACCTTGCCCTTACCATATTTATATTCGCCTTCCTCGGCCTTTTCGGGGATGCCCATCAGGGAGAAGAGGTGCTGCGAGGGTGCTTTGTAGTTCATGCCATTCTGGTTCCACCACTCCAAGACGCTCTGATAGGGGTCGTCGTCCCTGCCTGAATAGACAATGATGCCGCCCTTCCTTACCCACTCTGCCAGATGCGTATGTGCCTCGGGCGAGAGCGGCTTCATGTTGCTGTAGGACATCAGCAGGATGCGTAATCCTTTCCAGGTATCGGCATATCCCACGTTCTCCAGATGTGTGATACTGACGGGTACACCTCGTTTGAGCAGGGGCAGCGCCTCGCCGTAGAAGTTAGAGAGTTGAGGGTCGTCGTACCCTTCAACAGGACGTGGAGAGCGTTGGAACATCAGGGAGTTGGCCATCAGCACAGAGATGCCTTGCGAACCGCTTACTCGGTTTTCGGAAAGCGCCATACTGTTGAGGGTGTTTATCATCACCTGCATCTGTGTGGAATAGAAACGGGGGATATGTGCTTTCTCGTCGCTGTCAGCACTCACTTTGTACAGCCCTTCGTAGATACGGTCGGGCCAAGGCATAACCTCGTAGTCGGCTATCTGCGGATAAAGCAGCTGGGCGGTGAAGGTGGCCTGATAGTTGCGTTTGTAGTCCTCCCAGTCTTTGGCGCGGTCCTCTATTGGGTCGGTCAGGAAGAACATCTTACGGCCTGTCGGACGCGTCATAGACTCCATACATCCGTACTCCAGGAAAGCTGTCTCGAAGACGCGTTCTTTGGCCTTCCCGTTGAAATAGTTGGGTTCGCGCGAGGTTCCTGTCCACACTTGGGCGATGTAGCCGTCGCAGCTCTCCAGAGAAGCCAAGGAGGCTTCGGGCGATACGATTTGCCATTGAGAGTAGTTGAGTAGCGAATGGGTGGGCACATAGCAGCGGATGTTCATTCCCTTCTCCTGTCCGTATAGCTTGGCGTAGGTAAAGGCTTCGTCGAGGGCTCGGTAATAGAGGTGGTACTTCAGTTTGTTGGAAAGGTAGGTGTTTTCTGCACTCTCATGCTGAGGCCGCCAAGAGAAGCCGTAATATTCCTGCCATTCGCGTTTGAAGGCCTCGCTGTATCCTGCCCGAGCCCAGAACTCAGGCTCCTCCAGGAAGATGGCGTCTATGCCTGCATCTATTACAGGCTTGATGTGCCGCTCTTTGAAGTACGACAGGTAGTTCTTTGTTGGAACGATATAGGGAATGAGCCGCCCGTGCCAGATAGTATCGCCTCTTGACGTTTTCTGCCCTTCGTCCAGATGCCATTTCCCGTCCCACTTGCCTGTGAAGTAGTCCTGGTACTCACCCCAAGCAATGCCCGTCATGAAGTGGGTAGTATAGCCATGCTTCCGCCACGAATCCACACGCTCGCGGAATGTCATCCGACGGCTATCGTTGGCACCATACACCATAACGAGGTCGGAACGAATGTCCGTAACGGGCTTCCAAGGTCCTGCTGTCTGAAACGTCGTCTTCTCCTGCGCCTGAGCAGTCAGGGCAAACAATAGGATGAATGTGGAAATGAAGTTTCTCATCAGTCTAGTGTATCGTTTATTGTCTATTGTTCCTACCAGATATCCTCCGGATGCATCGGGTTGTCGAAGATTTCCTTTGGACAGTATTCAATGTGGTCCATATAGAACTCGGCTGTCTCGGTATCAAGCACGGACTTAATCTTCAGGTAGTAGGTCTTGTCCGGGTCGAGTGTCTGTCGGGTGACGATGCGTCGAACGATGTTGCGGTTAACATTGGCCCGGGCCGTAGTGCCTGGGTTTTTGAGGATGAGGATACTCTCCTCGCCTTTCATGAAGCCGTTGTTGCGCATCTGTTTGTCGGCTTCTGCGTCAGCATCGTCGTCTGTTCCTGTGTCTCCAATCCAACCTGTTATGGGGTCTGCTCCACCCAGGGTAAGGTTGACTGGGATGCCTGCTGCCGGCATGCTGCCAGGCTTGTCACCGAAATAGAATTGTGCCACTCCTCGGTCGCTGTTTGTGAGGATGCGGTATCGCACTTCGTATGTGCCGCGTTTGGGGACAGGCGGCAGGGTGAACATAAGCTCCCATCGCCCTACGCACTTCACTTCGTCGCCGCAGAGACTTCCGAACTTGTAGTTATATGCATTATAGTACACAAATGTGGAGCCTTCGTTGATGCTCAGGTTGCCGATGTACTTGTATTCTGCATCGTCGGGGAAATGTACCCATTGATGGCGCGCATCGGTGAGGGGAACACGGCGAATGTCGTTGTTCATCACTTCGGGGAAGAAACTCATGCAGTCCATTCGGATGCGGGTGCGGGCCAGGTTGTTGCGCGTCTCTTCGCTATAGGCTATGGGTGCATCTATCCTGTACATATAGCCGTTGAGGGCTGTACGTTTGTCCAGGTCTTCGTCTTCGCTCATCACCCTTGCTCCGACTTTTGCAGGGTCGCAGCCCGTCTCGTGCCCCGTTCCGTGCCGGCCGTTGTCTAGGGTGGGGAAGCGGTTGAGATAGACACCGTTCGACTCCAGGCTCTCAAAGATTTTGAGCAGTCGCCGCTGTCCCATCGTCACATAGTATTCCATCACGGGAATGGAGAGTTTGTAGGGTGAGCCCACATAGTCGTAGCCCTTCTCGTTGTAGTGGAATACGAGTCGTTCTGGCGATAGTTTGAAGGGCAAGACGTGGTAGGTGGTCCACTGATAGAGCATGTTCGCGGGGTTCTTGAAGTCCGTTCCTGTCGTGGCTTCGGGGTAGTATCCGCGAGCATCCACCCAGTCCTGCACATCCTCCGGTGTAATCTCATCGGCAGGCTTTCCTATGGCTTTTTGCCAGAATTCGTCCGGCTCGGCGAAGATGGTAAAGCCGTATTTTCTGTGTTCAGGGGCGTAGGAGTATCCGCCATCCATTGTGGCAAGTCCGCGGGCGGGCGTCTTCTCCTCTATCATGCCTGTCTGGTAGAGCGTTTCATAGACCTCGTCCCTTATCTTGCTGAGCGTGTCCATCAGACCGCAAGCCTGAATGATGCGGGCCATCACCACATAGCCGTCTGCATAGCCCTCGAGCTGTTCTTTCAGGATGCTGTTCAGCGTTATATCCCGCGGAGCAATGACCTTTTCCATCTGGTGGATAACGCCGTTGATGGCGGGGATGTCGCGGTTGCGCACATTGATGGGATAGATGCGGTTGATGTAGATGCTGTCCGGGTCTTTGGGGCGATAGACGCTGAGCTTGATGTCGTTCATGTTGGGCCGGCCGAACTCGTCATTGTTTTTCTGGGGGAAACTCATCGTCTCATAGATTTCCTCGTCGCCTCCGTCGATGATGCTGTTATAGACGATGACGCGCATGATGCTGTCGCGCAGTTTGTCGCTCGTGAAGCTGTCCCACGATGGTTCTTCGATGAAGCCGGCTTCCACCTGGTCCTGCAGGTATTCGGCAATAGCCTCGTTGGTGGGTGCAAAGCAGGTGAAGTGTCCGCGGGCACTGAGGAGCTGATAGACAGTGCTCTTGCTGCGATAGCTGATGGGCACCAGTTGAAGCAGTCTGACGTATTCGGAATAGACCTCGTGCTTCTGCAGGTAGCTCAATACCGTTTCATCCTTGAAGACATAGCGGGCAGAGGTGTCGATATCTTCTTTGCAACCGAGCAGCAGGATGGTTGCAGCAATCAGGCAGAATAGTAGCTTTCTCACGATAATTGGTGCTATAATGTTTGAATTTCTCTGCAAAGTAACAAAAAAGTATAATAATTCGCAAATTTTTGGCCAAAAAAGTGCTGAATAATTATCATATCCCTTTTCTTACTTTTTTCTAATTCATAATTGTTCTAATTTTCTAATCTTCTAATTGTCCAGTTTCAACTTCTCCGCCGAGGAGATAGATTTGGTCCGCTGAGCAATAGTCGCGGAAAAGGTCAAGGTTTTAAGAGACCTTTCTCCTCCCCTCGGGGAGGGTCGGGAGGGGGTCCCGACCCTGCACGTGCGAGTTCCGGGCGTCTGCATGTGTCCGTTCCTCGAACCTGCAAACACAAGTGTGTGTGAAGTCTCGTTTCTTGTTATGTGAAACGTCCTTTTTCTGTGAGTGAAAACGCCTTTTTCTGTGAGTAAAACGGCCTATTCTATGAATAAAACGGCTATATTGCTACAAAAAACCTTCAAATGAGGCCTTGAGATTGAAATTTATAATTGCTGATGTGTGCGCCAAATATAGGGAAAAACATCGGAACAAGGGGTTCACGTACGTCTTTTGAGGCCTAAAAGAGCAGGATTTTGATGCATTTTGTCCCTTTTTCGAGCTTTGGCATCTTAGGTACTGTATGTTTAGTTACGTCGTATTTTATTGATTTTCTGCTATTTATAAAGAAATGAATTTGGTTTTGTATCAGTGTATCAGTTGTATCAGTTTGTTTTTTGAGGTCTCATTCTCCTCTTATTATATATATAACTATCTATATATTAATAATATATATAATATTATAAAGAAGTATAGACCATCTTTTTTCAAACTGATACACTGATACAACTGATACATTTCTCACTTTTTCTTTTTTTTTACATTTTCACATGTCCTCCTTTACAAGGCCTCCTACCAGGAGAAGTTCCTCGGCAGCCTCGCGGCAACAAACTTTTCACGGACGCCCCGACTTTCCCCTCTAATTTGCCCCAGAATCGCTTCAAACCCCTTCGGGGTATATTGCATCACCCCGACCTGAGAAACGCGCTCAGAACGGCTTAAAACGAGAAATTAAAATTCAAAGAATTTTAGTTGCTGGAAACAGAGGTCTTCAAGACTCGATTTTGTCACCAGAATGATGCCTTCGTAAAACACCAAAACAAGAAACATCATCAAACCACAACGAGGGGCGTCATTACTGTTGACACCCCTACTTTCAATTTTAGGAAAATAGCGTGGTCATTTGGCCATTTGTCAAAATGGAAAACAGATTGTAAAATCCGCAACTATAATTTTCCTGGTTTCTGGGGTATCTTTTTCTGAGAAGAAAATAATGGAATTATTTTGTAAAGTGGGAACAAAACCGTAAATTTGCAGACAGGTAAATCAGAATTTATATGAAAAAGAAAATCTATCTTCTGCTTTGGATTATTGCTCTGCTCCTATACGCCTTAATCATGCCTTTAAGAGGTGTGAACTTCCAATGGGCAAGTGTTGCTCATAGTGTTGTTTTCGCCATCCTGACATGGTGGGCACTCGCTAAATTTGCCCATAAAACTGAGTTCTGGAAAGTGATGCTCCCACTACTCGCCCCATGGTTGTTTGAGTTGGTGGCGCGCCTGATAATAGGTGAAAATCTTTTTTCACTTTCCGTTACCATTATGCCGTTATGGGCAGTTGTCACTATGGCCTTATTCTACCGTCGGCGGAATGTGCTGCTACTCTTGCTTTGCGCCGTTCTATGGCTCTATGGAGTGACTGAAGGCCACAAACAATGGGTAGAATGGGTGCAGTATAGTGACAAACCCGTTGGAACAGTCAGCCTCGCTGATTGCGAAGTGACAGATGGCGAACATACTTTAAGCCTCTCAACGATAAAATCCGAATTTCTTGTGCTTGACGTCTGGTACAGTCGCTGTGGTGTGTGTTTACGTGAAATGCCACATGTAGAAGAATTGCGGAATGAATACAAAAAGACAGGCAAGGTGGAAGTGGTCTCCCTGTTTGTAACATTGATTGATGGTGAAACTGCCGTTGATGGTCAACGCATCATGAAGGAGTTAGGATGTGACATTCCTGTCTATACCATCGATGCCAAAAGCCCTATTTTGAAGAAATGTGACATTCGGCAGTACCCCAGGGTGTTGATTCTCGACAAGGATAAAAACGTTATATTCAATGGAAGTCTTGAATTTGCACGACGTAAGCTGAGTGATATGTAATATGTAAATTCCAATTTATCTTACAGAAAAATGTTGATTTTGCTCGTATGGAAGCGAAATGTGCATCATGGCATGTTAAAGTCTGTCATTCCTGCTCTATTTTGATGAAAAATCAGTAACTTTACACCGCAAAGTTTGTATAATAGGCGTATAGATATGGCAAAGATAACTGTACAAAATACGGAGATAACGGTCATTAAGCAGAATGAAGATGACTATATTAGCCTTACGGATATGCTGAAAGCTAAAGATGGTGAGTTCTTCTTCTCCAATTGGCTGCGCAATCGTAATACCATTGAGTATCTTGGTTTGTGGGAGACTCTTCATAATGTCAATTTAAACCCCTCGAATTCGAGGGAATTAAATCACAAGCAGGTCTGAACAAATAAGCAGTTATGAATTTACGATTTGACATTTCTCTAGCAGAAGGATATAAAAGTGTCTTTTCTGTAGCAAACTTGCTTCTGGTATGTGGAGCGATTCTTGCAACCGGATTGGAGCCTGAGAGCTACAATGAGACAACTGTGAAGATGACAAAGGAGGATATCATTCGGACTGATGTCAATCCTAAAACACATGTATTCAAGAACGAACAGGGTAACTACATACTGGAAGATGGCGGAGTCTATACTGTCAGCGGTATTGTCTATGGTGATATAATAGGCAGAGGAGATATCGGATTGAGGATTGAGGATGGCACCGTTATTAATGGGTGTGTGGATTTGCAAAGTATCGTTAATCGTGTTTCATGGAGAAAACCAAGGGTTCCGAGAATATGGGTTGATTATACCAGCGTGGCCACAATCAACAATCCAGGTAAAATTGCATTGCAGGCAGGACATAATAGGCCGACTTTTATAGAGTACTGCGGAACTCTTACCGTGAATGGGGACGTTAGCGGAGGTGTTCAACTCACAGACGGCGGTACCACGCTTATCGTTAAAGGTAATATGAATGACGGTTATGCCTATTTGAATAAGGGGACATGGCTTCGCGTGAACGGAACAATTGGAGAGGGAGTGGAGATTAAGGCCGAATACGACCAGAACGGTAATGAGGCTTACATTACAAATTCTTTCTCTACCGATGGCGATAACAAGGTGTTTTATGGCGGAGATGACTCCTAATGACAATCCCGACTGCCTGAAGTGCGGTAATGCGTCAAGGCTTGCCCGACGAAGATAATGGAATTAAAAGGATGGGGTGGCTCGTGATTTCTTGAAAATCTTTAGGCGTGCGCCTGCCATTATCCAGATGCCGGGCTGGGGGACTGCTGCGAGGTCGTAGTAGCTGTGATTGGTGATGTTGGTTGCCTGGACATAAAGTTGGTATCGCGTTGCTTCCCATAGCAACTTGGCATCCAGCATCGCATAAGGATGATAGGGGACTAGTTTTCCGTCGCTCAGATAACAGCCCACCCGTTCCTGCCAACGGAAATTCCAACTCATTAAGAGCCGGCTTATAATGCGGTGCGTCAGGCTTGCGACAAACTTGTGCCGCAAATACTCCATTTGGGCATTGCTCTTGACGACACCCTCGGCATCGTGCTTGTTCTGGTGGATAAAGGTATAGCCAGCAGAGAGAGAATATACCCATGTATCATGGCCGAGAAGCTCGGAAGGTGAAACTTTTCCATGAACCTGAACACCCACATTATCGAGGTCAAAAGCCGCAGTATGGTAGATATCATCCGCCGAATACATTACCCAGTCAATCATTTGTGTTCCACGATGATAAAAGCCTCGGATGCTGCCCTCGATGCCACACCGTCTGTACTCTGTTCCGAGCGATAGGGAGTGGTTGTGCTCGGGTTTCAAGTCTCGGTTTCCTTCATGCGTCGGGCTCTTATAATATAGCTCTGTGAAAGACGGCAAACGGAACCCTTTGTTGTAGGAGAGCAATACTTTCCAGTTTGATGCGGGACGATAAGCGATATCGATGCCCGGATAGAAGCGAAAAAGATGGTCGATGCTGGATGTCATACTTGCCATCAATCCGGCTGAAATCGTCCAACGCTTCAAGAGAATGTTGTGCTCGAGGCCAAAGGAAACCGTTGTGCGGTTGTCGCTGCGGGTATAGACTCCCAAATTCCCTTCTGGAGGCGTGTCTTTGCCGAGATTGGTGCTGAGGATGCCTTCGTGTCTAAGCAGTGCAGAGACGGCAGTTTTGCCGAAAGACCAGTTGACGTATCCGCCAGCCTTGAGACCATAAACGTCTGTCCTGTGGAAATTCTCACCGAAAGAAGTGCCGCAAACTAACTCAAAGTTATCGTGTGAGCGCTGCCAGAAGACCTGAGGCGTGAAGTGAAATTTGCCCTTTGTCTCTGCGCTGATGCTGGTCATGAGGCGTTGGTTACGCTCGTATTGGTCGGGATAGTTGGCGCTGTAAAAAGTGTTGGCCCCGTAGCTCTTCTTCGAAAAACCGAACTGCCAGTCGAGGCGCAAAGCATCATCTTCATAATCACCCTGATAGTAGAGCTGTCCCTTTTGCCAGGAACTGTTGAGCGTTCCGCCATCGCTTCTGCCACCTCCTCCGCTGATGCGGTTACTGAAACGTTTAGTTGTGAGTGAGATGCGAGCCTCACCCTCCGCAGTACCGAAGGAACCGCCTCTGCCCTCAAACTCGATGCTTTGCTCGCGGTCGTGCCGTGTAATGATGTTGATGGCCCCGCCGAAGCTCTGTCCGCTATACACACGACTTGCTGCACCTTCGAGCACCTCAATGCGTTCTATGTCGCTGATGCTGACGGGGAAGTCTGCTGAAAGATGTCCTATTTGGGGATTGCTGATGTCGATGCCGTTGAGCAGAATCGTGACCTGTTCGAATGTGCCGCCATCGATGCTGATGTCCGTCTGAATACCAAAGCCACCGCGCTGCCGGACATCCACGCCGGTAACTAATTTCAAGATGTCATTAAGACTCTGCGCCGCCGCTTGTTCTATTTCCTGACGGGTGAGCACACAGACAATTCGTGCTGCCTGCAACTGCGAGAGCGGAGCCATCGTGCCGCTCACGGTTAACTCCGCCAAAGATTCTTCTATATCTCCATCCCCTTCAAAATCTCCCCTTAGAGAAGAGACTTTATGTTCCTTCCTCTCTAGGGGGGAGCCAGATGGGGTTCTCGCCGCCACACTTAATGTGGCAACACTAAGGATACCGATACAAATCTGCTTATGAAGGCTCGCAAAAGCACTATAGCCCTTGCGTGCAAACTGTCGCCAAACAACTAAATCAACGGCATTCCTGCTTCTCTGCATTCTTTTCGCATCTCGTTTGGCCAGATACTGGCCTGTGTTTCACCAATATGTGCTTTGTGCAGGAGCACCATACAAAGACGGCTTTGTCCGATACCTCCACCGATGGTCAGAGGTAGTGTGTCTCCAAGAAGACGCTGGTGGAAGTATAGTTCTTTGCGTTCTTCCTTACCCTGAAGAGCAAGCTGTCGGAGAAGTGCTTCCTTATCCACACGGATACCCATAGAACTCAGTTCGATGCTGCGATTGAGCAGAGGATACCAGACGAGCAGGTCACCGTTGAGTCCATAGAAACCGCTTTCGTTCGGGGTGCTCCAGTCATCATAGTCGGGAGCGCGCATATCATGCACTTTCCCATTGCTGAGTTTACCACCTATACCTATTATAAATACGGCTCCGTATTTCTGGCAGATGAGGTGTTCGCGCTCCTTTGCCGTCTTGTCGGGGTACATCTGCAACAGTTCCTCGCTGTGGATAAAATGGATATCTTCAGGCAGGAAGGGTTTGAGTTGGGAATAAGTCTCGCAGATGTAAAACTCTGTGCGCAGGATGGCGCTGTAAATCTTGCTGACGATGCGGCGCAAATAGGCTTCGTTGCGGTTCTCGGCCAGGAGCACACGTTCCCAGTCCCATTGATCGACATAGAGGCTGTGGATGTTGTCCAACTCCTCATCAGCTCGGATGGCGTTCATATCGGTCACAATACCGAAGCCTGGCTGCGTCTTGTATTCAGCAAGCGTGACACGCTTCCATTTTGCAAGAGAGTGTACTACCTCGGCCACAGCATCGTTCATATCCTTGATGGGGAAGCTGACAGGACGCTCCACACCGTTGAGGTCGTCGTTAATGCCCAATCCGCGAAGCACGAAAAGAGGGGCTGTGACACGGCGCAACCTCAGTTCTGTACTGAGGCTGCCTAAAAAGAAGTCCTTGATATTCTTAATTGCCTGCTCTGTCTGATTCAAGTTCAGCAAAGCCTTGTAGTCAGCAGGCTTCAAGAGTTTACTCATGTTTTATTTTGTTTTTCGGTATTGCTTTTTTGTTTTTCGCGACTTTGAGGTTGCAAAGTTAGGGCTTTTATTTCAATTTGTCAAGCAAAATGGGTAAAAAAGTTACAAATTATCGGAATTTTGCCCTTATTGTGTATAAGGTGAGAAGTTTAAAGGCGTAAGAGTTTAAGGGTTTAAGGGAATGGAAAGGAAGTTAATGGGAAGTTAAATCCCATTCCATTTTCATAATTTTGAATTTATTAATTTTGAATTTTGAATTATATATAGTACCTTTGACATGCGTCTAAAGTACTTCCGCTCGACAATAAAAAGAAAAAACTTTGATTCTTCTTTTGTATTGTGCTCGCTTATTCGTACCTTTGCACGCGAAACTGAGTATTTTACTACATGATAAAACGATATATTGCCACCATTTTGCTTTTTTCATGCTGCATTTTGGCCTTGCCTTATACGTTAGTTATTGATGCTGGACACGGAGGAAAAGACCCAGGTGCAATGTCCCGGACAGCAAAGGAGAAGAACATCAATCTGGCTGTCGCTCTTGCTTTCGGTAAACTTGTGGAGCAGAATTGTCCCGATGTCAAAGTGATCTATACGCGCAAAACGGATGTCTTCGTGGAGTTAGACGAGCGTGCAAATATCGCTAATCGCGCTAAGGCCGACCTTTTCATCAGTATCCATACGAACGCTACGGCAGCTAAGGTGGGACCTAGCGGTACAGAGACCTATACTCTCGGTATGCACCGTGCAGCGGATAACCTTGCTGTCGCCAAACGCGAGAACTCCGTCATCACCCTCGAAAACGATTATGAGCAGAAGTATGAGGGTTTCGACCCGAACTCTAGCGAGAGTTACATCATCTTCGAACTCATGCAGGACAAGAACATGGAGAGCAGTGTCAAACTTGCTAGCCTCATCCAGAAGCAGTTCCGCAACTATGCAGGTCGTGTGGATAAGGGAGTGCATCAGGCTGGTTTCCTCGTACTGCGTGCTACAAGTATGCCCAGCGTTCTCATTGAACTCGGCTATATAAACAATCCAAGTGAAGCGACCTATCTTACCTCTACTTCAGGGGTGAACGCTCTCGCCAAGAGTATTTACAACGCATTCGTCGCCTATAAGAAATAAATAGTAAATCGTATAATAGTAATTACTAAGGTGAAAACAGAAGTCAAGATAGGACTCACGGGAGTCATTGCCCTTGTGGCACTTTACCTCGGTATTAACTTCCTGAAAGGTATTAATCTTTTTAGTTCCAGCGAGAAGTATTACATCTCTTTTGCAAATACAAAAGGGTTGACGAAGAGTAGTGCTGTTTATGCTGATGGCTATAAGGTGGGTATCGTAAGTGATATCCAGTATGACTATAACCATCCAGGAGAAGTTATAGTCGAAATCAATACTGAAAAAGGCCTCCGTATTCCCAAAGGTAGTTCAGCACAACTTGATGAAGCTTTACTGGGTGGTTGTACCCTCAATATGTTGCTTGCAACAAACTTTAGAGAGGCCTATCATCCAGGCGATACCATCAAGGGAAACGATGTGAATGGCTTGATGGCACAGGTGGGCGGTATGGTGCCGCAGTTGGAAGAGGTCGTTGCAAAGGTTGATACACTTGTCGCAACGCTCAATACCTTATTCTCCAACCCCAATCTGCCGCTGATTTTGCAGAATGCTGAACTTGTCACTGAAAACCTTAACAGAAGTAGCGAGCAGTTGAACACTTTGCTCCGCACCAATATACCGCAGATGACGGGCACTTTCACGAAAGTTGGCGAGAATGTTGAACAACTGACGGGAAAAATGAATCAACTCGACCTGCAGGCAACGCTCGACAATGTCAATCAGACTATCAGTAGCGTTCATGAAATGATGGTACAGATACAGAGTCCCGATGGCACACTCGGAAAGATGATGGCCGACCCTGAGCTTTACAACAATCTCAACCACACGGTTCAGAGTGCTGACAGCCTCGTTACCGACCTAAAGACTCATCCCAAACGTTACGTACACTTCTCCGTTTTTGGAAAGAAGGAAGGGAAAAAGTAATTTTACAACCTAAGATCCTATATTGGGGGGCAGAATAGAACATAATGAAGGAGAGTGGGGCCGCTCTCCTTCATTATATTTAAGCCCATTTATTTCAATGGAAGGCTTTATGCTGACGTAATTGATGTAATGATTCGTAGTCCTCAAAAAAAGGAAGAGCTGATGAAAAACTAGGGATATTTCTTTCGAAATGTAAGTAAATAGCCTTTACTCGTGTTGATTACGATAAATAAACCTCAAATCCGTGTTTTTGCATAATTTTTTCTGCAAAAATCCACGCTATTTTTTATGAATATCTCCCTTTTTTGAAAATTTATACCGTAATTGTTTGGAATATACCATATTTATCGTACCTTTGCACAAAATTTGTAAAAATGTGCAAATGAAACCAACGGAAGTACCTTCGTATAACCAGCTGATTCGGCAGAGCATTCAGGATCATTGGTTCATGAATTCGATGTCGGACTATGGAGACTTTACCTTACAATATAAGGATGTGGCTCGAATCATCGAGAAGATGCATATCCTGTTTGAAAATGCTGGCATCAAACCAGGTGACAAGATAGCGCTCTGCGGACGTAATTTGAGTCGATGGGGTTCTGCCTTCATGAGCATCTTGACCTACGGTGCTGTGGCTGTGCCTATCCTGCATGAGTTCCACCCCTCACAGGTACACGATATCGTAAACCACTCTGATTCGAAGCTCCTTTTTGTGGGCGACAAGGTTTGGCCGGCACTTAATTCAGACGAAATGCCCGACTTGCAGGGTATCATATCGCTGACCGACTATAGTCTGTTGGTGTGCCGTAATGAGAAGCTTGGTTATGCACGTGAAAATCTGAACCGCCTCTTTGGTGAAAAGTTCCCCAGCCGTTTCCTGCCGAAGTATCTCAAATACTATGAGGACCAGCCCGATGAACTCGCTGTACTGAATTATACTAGTGGAACTACCAGCAACTCGAAGGGTGTGATGATTCCATATCGCGCACTCTGGAGCAACTACGACTTTGCCCATCATGTGATGGGGCATGCAGTCAAGACGGGCGACGAGGTGCTCAGTATGTTACCGATGGCTCATACGTATGGTATGGCTTTCGAGTTCACCTATGAGTTCATGGTGGGTGCACACGTCAATTTCCTCACAAAGATGGCTTCTCCCACAATCCTGATGAAGGCTTTGGCTGAAGTGAAGCCTGTTGTTCTTGTCGTGGTTCCTCTCATCATCGAGAAGGTAGTGCGCAAGGCTGTTCTACCCAGGATTCAAGACTCGAAGGTGAGGATGCTGATGAATGTTCCGATTATTGGCGACCGCATCCGCAAGAGAATATGCGACGGACTGACAGAGGCTCTGGGCGGCAATTTCTATGAGGTCATCATTGGTGGCGCCGCTCTCAATCAGGAGATAGAGCAGTTGCTTCACGATATTGGTTTCCGCTATACTGTTGGCTATGGTGCCACGGAGTGCGCTCCCATCATTGCCTACAATGATTGGAAGGATCAGGAAGTAGGCAGTTGCGGTAAGTGTGTCATCCATCAGGAACTGCGCATCGACAGCCCAGATCCAGAGAATATTGCTGGCGAGATACTGACGAGAGGTTTGAACGTGATGCTTGGCTACTACAAGAATGAGGAGGCCACAAAAGAAGCCATCGATAAGGAAGGCTGGTATCATACAGGTGACCTCGGCATAATCAAGAATGGTAACCTCTACATTAAGGGTCGCAGCAAGAATATGCTGCTCGGTGCTAACGGACAAAATATCTATCCAGAGGAAATTGAGGACAAACTCAGCAATATGATGCTTGTCAACGAATGTCTGGTGGTTCAAAAGGGTGACAAGCTCGTTGGCCTTGTATATCCCGATCAGGAACAAATGAAGAAGTTACGGCTCTCAGCAGCAGACGTCGAGAGCATCATGGAGCAGAACCGCAAGGAAATCAATCCGAACCTTCCCGCCTATGCCCAGCTATCCAGCATCAAGGTGATGGAGAATGAGTTCGAGAAGACGCCTAAAAAGAGTATCAAACGATTCCTCTATCAGAATCTGGAGCTATAAACATATTAATAAAAAACCTCTTCCATTCGGGAGAGGTTTTTTATTAATATACGCTAATATACTCTTTCACCGAATATCAGGCTGCCGATTCGAACCATATTGCTGCCGTGAGCAACAGCAATAAGGTAGTCGTTGCTCATGCCCCAAGAACAAATCCCATCTGGCTCCCCCGTAACAGGAGAGAACTTCTCCTTGATTTGCTTGAACAACTGATAAGCCCTTTCGAACTCGGAGGCAATGAGTGTTTCGTCGTCTGTGTTCGTCGCCATACACATCAGGCCGGCAATGCTGACGTTTGTATATTGTTGCCAGGTGCCGCTCTCCATAAAGGCAAGCAATTCGTCTGGGGTGAAGCCGTACTTCGTCTCTTCCTTGGCAACATGCACTTCCAAGAGAATGGGAATAGTGCGCTGGCAACGCTTCGCCTGCTTGTCAATCTCCTTAATCAAATGTTCAGAATCGACGGCATGAATAAGGCTGATGAAGGGAGCAATGTACTTGACCTTGTTCGTTTGCAGATGGCCGATGAAGTGCCATTCAATATCCTTGGGCAGCACCTCGTACTTCGCGACTAACTCCTGGACATGGCTCTCTCCGAAGATGCGCTGACCACCATCGTAGGCTTCCTGAATGAGTGAGGCAGGATGGTATTTGCTGACAGCAACAAGCCGGACTCCTGCGGGCAGGGTCTGTTTGATATTGTTTATTCTTGATACAATATTCATAATTAATCCCTAATCTCTAGTCCCTAATCCTCGTTAGCCTTGAAATTGAAAACGTCAACTATTGTAGTCTCAGTAATTGAGACGATTTCCCAGTCGCCCAGCGTTCCTTTCATGCCTTCATCGAGTCTGCTGAGTGCACGGTGGAAGTCCTTTGCCTGAATGAGGGCTGACTGTATAGTACGCTTCTCAACCGCACTCTTTTCGTCGATAGTGATGTAGGCGATGCGGGCTTTGAACCAACGGTCATCGTTGAGGTCTTCGCTGTCAAGCAGGTCTGAAAGACGGGCCCGTTTGATGTCGGTAACGATGAACTCACCCGTTATAAAGGGCTTAATCTCCTCGATGAAACGCTTCTCGGCTTCGGTAAAGCTGAGGGCGTCAACTAAATAACTCTCTGTAGTCTTCTTGATGAGACCGCTTTCCAAGGTCTTGTCATAACGGACCTTGCATTCAAACCATTCACTTTGCATTGCTATATATATAATGAATTAAGAGTTAAGAATGAAGAATTTTAGTTATTTGGAATTATGAAATAGCTTCTTTATGATATCCGGACGGCCGATACTTCGCAGATACTTGCCAATCTGGCGGCGTTCTTCGGGTTTATACCAAAAGAAAAACATGCGTTGTTGCTGTTTCTCCTGCGGCGTCTTGGCCGAGAAGACTGGCTCAAGCGTATAGGGATTGTAGCCTGTTGCCCAGCATGTAGTTGCCATTGTGAGTGGCGTAGGTGTGAAGTCCTGAACCTGTTCCAACTGAAAGTCCATCTGTTTCGTTGCAATAGCGAGTTGTGCCATATCGAGTGCAGTACAGGCTGGATGGCTGCTGATGAAGTACGGAATGATTTGCTGCCTCAATCCGGCTCTGCGACAGGTATCGTCAAAAATACTCTTAAACTGTCGGAAGAGGCCAAAGGAGGGCTTGCGCATAAGGTTCAGCACAGTATCGCTGGTATGTTCCGGAGCCACTTTCAGACGACCGCTGACATGCTTCGTAATCAGTTCCTTTGTATATTCTGTAGCAGCGCGATTGAGAGTTTCGTCCTTCCAGTCGTGCAGAAGCATATCATAGCGAACTCCGCTGCCAATGAAACTTTTCTTGATGCCAGGCAGACGGTCAACAGCCCTATAGATGTCGAGCAAGGGTCTGTGGTCACCATTCATGTTGGGACAGATGGCCGGATGGATGCACGAAGGGCGCTTGCATTTCTCGCACAGCTCATGCCGCTTGCCTCGCATCTTGTACATGTTGGCACTCGGTCCGCCAAGGTCGCTCAGGTAGCCCTTGAAGTCCGGCATCTGTGTGATGGCTTTCACTTCCTGAAGGATGCTCTCTTTTGAGCGGCTCACAATGAACTTGCCCTGATGGGCGCTGATAGTGCAGAAGGCACAGCCCCCAAAGCATCCGCGATGCAGCGTCACACTGAACTTAATCATCTCATAGGCAGGGATACGCTTGCCTTCATATTTGGGATGCGGCAAACGAGTATAGGGCAGGTCGAAACTACGGTCAAGTTCTTCAGAGGATAGAGGAGGGTAGGGCGGATTGACCACTACCCAGCGATTGCCCGTCTGCTGCAAAAGGCGTTGGGCATGCATCTTATTGCTTTCTTCCTCAATATGCCGGAAGTTCTCGGCATGAAGTCGCGGTTGCCTGAGACACTCCTCATAACTGTGCAATACAATATCGTTAGCCTGAATGCCACCAGGAATATCTTCCTTTTTCCAAAGGGATACGGTTTGTTGGAGTTCTCTGGCTGCCACTTCACGCAACAGTTGGCGGGTAATACAAGGCTCACCATTCTCGTCATAATGGAGCAAGGGATGGGAATCGTTGATGGCTTCGATGAGGAGGCGGACGAGTTCCAGATTCACCTTCTCCCCCATACCGTAGGTGATAAGGTCGGCATCGCAGTCACAGAGAATGCTGGGGCGAAAACGTTCCTGCCAATAGTCATAGTGCATCACTCGCCGCATACTTGCCTCAATGCCGCCAAGCACGATAGGCACATCCGGATAGAGTTTCCGAAGGATGTTTGTATAGACTATAGTCGGATATTCGGGACGGAGGTCGTGGCGCCCATCAGGGCTATAGGCATCCTCGCTCCTGAGCCGTCGGGCTGCTGTATATTTGTTGACCATCGAGTCCATGCAGCCAGGCGAGATGCCGAAGAAGAGTCGGGGCCGTCCCAGTTTGCGGAAGTCGCGAAAGTCTCCGTGCCAATCCGGTTGGGGAACAATGCAGACACGCAGTTCTTCTGCCTCAAACAGTCGTCCAATGACTGCTGCGCCAAAAGCAGGATGGTCAACGTAGGCATCCGCACTGAAGAGAATCACATCAGCACAGTCCCAGCCGCGCAGTTCCATCTCTTTGCGCGTTGTTGGAAGCCAGTCGGTCTTATTCCTTTTTCCAGTCAATATAGAGCAAGATGAGTTGATGCAGACCGAAGGCCTTCATGTCGCTGTGGAAAAGGATGTGTTCGCAGAAGTCGAGCAACTGTGGGTCAGGCTCTCCGGCAGAAAGCAGGGAGCGAACATTCAGACGCAGCTTTTCAAGGACGCCTTCCTCAACGATGCCGTTGCTGTCGAGCAGGTCGGAGAAGAGGGCATATTTGTCGATGGTATTCAGATGGGCTTCAGTAACCGTGAGCTTGCGGGAGCCCTTCATATTGCAGAGGATGGTATACACGAGGGAATTAAGAATTAAGAGTTAAGAATTAAGAATTGGAGGGGGCTTTATTTTCCTAACAGGAAGTCGATGGAAATATTGAAGATGTTGCGTCGGGTTTCTTCGTCGGTGATGCATTCCAAGGGGAAACCGAATGCTAAGACGCGATATCCGGGACCTGGATAAGCAATGGCGGCAGAATAGTTTCCGGCTGTATATTTCATTGCGCTGAAAGCTCCGCCGACAGCCTCGATGACATCCGTGCTTCGTACCCAATAGTTCTCTTCGCTGGGTCTGCTCCAGATGGTGGCTGTGTTGTTCAGACCCTGAACGGTGCAGATGCTGTCAGTCGGAACCTTTGTCACGAAACGGTACTTCAGCTTTTCCGCTATGAAATTCTTTGCTTCGGGAGACAGTACGTCGCTTCCGATGAATGCTCCGCTCACCATAATCGACGTGCCTTGAAGTGATAACTGGGAAATGGCAGTGTACATCTCGGGTGTAAAGGCTTTGCGACGGGTGAGTGAGTAGCCGTCATCCTTCTGGGCACCGAGGATGAAGTCTGCGACGCGGTAGCTTCGTAGGTCAAGGCTGGCAAGCTGTATCGGTGTGGTGCTGCTGATGTTGCAGTCTGGATGCTTTGCCAGGATGTCCGCAGCATTGCGTACGCTGTAGTCATGCGTATTGCCGGCCAGAATCATCCCTTCCAGTTCGTCACCGCTTACGCCAAAGCCCTCGCCTGTCTCCTTGCCATATTGACTCTTGTCGAAGCTCAGCTGACGGCCGCAGTAGCCGGGTGATTTCACATCAATCACTCCCGGGTCTTGGTCGAAGTCGAAGCCACCCGTTGTCTCGTTGTCGAAAGGTAACGGACCGGCCAGCCTCTGGAACGCATCAACCAGGAGGATGGAAGGGGAATTGGGAGTTCTGGAGATTGCGGCACACACCTCATCGCTCAACAGACTTGCACCGCCTTCGTTGACGGCTGCCACGCGGAAGCTGTAAAGGACTCCGGGAGTGGCTGGCATCCGGTAGTAGCAGTCATTCCCACTCAGATAATGTCCGTTGTCAAAGTCGCCGCCAGCCTGCTTTGTATAGACAACGTAGCCGGTTGGAGTTGCCGTCGGTTCTCCGATGTCCGTCCTTGGTGTCCAGCGCACGGTAATATCGTTCCTCTCGCTGTTCGCCTCGGCTGCAAGCCCGGCTACCGGCAGGGGTTGCACGACGTAGTCCTTTTCGCCGTGAATCGTAGTGATGAAGCGAAGAATGGCCTTATAGATTGAGCGCGAAATGAGGAACTTGAACCAAGGGTCGTGCCCGATGCACATGTCAGCCCAGTTCTGATGGCTGAGTGTTTCTATGATGATGGCAGGGAACTGAGGGTCGCGTGTCTCGCCGTAGTTGCGGTCGTACAGTGCGCGACGGTTCCATACACCCAGTTCCCGGGTCATGTCCGTGCTGATTTGTGTCATCACCAGGTCGGCAAGGTCGCGGCTCACCAGTCTGGAAAGCCCCGTTCCCGTGATGCCGTCATAGAAATCTGTTGAATAGATGCCAAGTGAACCTACCAGGGAATTGTCGGTACGGAAGCCGGCATCGCTGTGAACAGCCATATAGAGTTCGATGGGCACGCACAGGCCACCTTCGCCAGGCAGATAGTTACTGCCCCTTGCCACGTAGTTTTCTGCAAAGGGTCGCGTATTCACGTCATCCTTGCCGTCGTCGTTGCCTCGGGGAGAATAGACGCTGTCGGGCATTCCGTACCATTGTGCGGAGTAGCGGGCGGCCTCCAGGCAACGGGGCAGATCGCTGCTGATAGGCAGAACCATTGTCGTGTCACCCCGGACGATGTTGCCCATTCCGCCTCCAAAGCGAACAGCATCTGCAGTCACCACTCCCTTGTGATTGCTTAGGTTGGAGAGCTTCACGCAGTTGGCCTCACTCTTCCCCTTAGTGAAGTGGAAGGTGCCGAGATAGACCCATGTCCCGCCGCCCATCTGCTGGTTGACGCGGAAGTCTGTGGCAATGCCGCCATGCATGACGGTATAGTTGGCATCTGGGATGCTGCCCGATACTGTCTGGTAGGAGACATAGACAGCATAGTCGTCCTCGACGAGCACCTCCGGTATCCAGACAACATCGCTCGTCATTTTTCTGTTCTGTGTCGCTTCAGTGATTTGGAAGGTTCCCATGCGGAAGGGGTTCTCGCCGTTCTCGTAGCCCTCTCGGGGGTTGGCAAAGCCCGTACCGCCGAATTGCCAGTGGAATCTGCTGACACGCTCCTCGTAGCGGCTGCCGTCCGTGATAACGTCGTTATCCACGATGATTTCCTTCTTCTGCCAGTCACGTTCACGCGGAGTGAATACCACAGCACCCGCATTCTCGAGCATCGGAATCAGGTAGGGCACAACCATCGTCTGCGTGAAGAGGTCCTCTGTGGTGCAGAAGAGCCTTGGACGCTGCCATCTCCATTCCTGCTTGTCGAAGCTGAAGTATTTGCCGTGACTCTGGCAGACGCCGAGATGCCTGCCCAGCAAGCCCTTCTTGAAGGTATAGGGACGGCTGAGCGGAGTCACCCACGCATTGCCCTTGTACAGCTCGTTCTTATAGACGCGCGAAGGGTCGGGCCTGTCCATCATACTTGTCGGTATCAGTTGCTCGATGGGCGTGTTTTTGGCAATGATAGTCAGTTGGTAGTTGCTGAAGGTAGCCGGCAAGAGGCGCTTGACATCCGCGTAGATGTTGCCCACGATGAGTGGCGTCAGGGGTTGCCCGATGAAGTTGTCACTCAGAACCACCGTCACGCGTTTCTCCACAGCATCCGTCTGGATGTCCTCGACATTAATCATGGCGAGGTCAGGGAAACTGGGATTCGTATATCCGGCGAAATACTCGCGCAGGTTGTCTATGCCATTGTTCTGGGCCTGTAGAACAGACAGCGGACAACGGACAACAGACAACAGCGTATTAAGACATAGAATAAAAAGGAGGGAATATATGCGTTTCATAAGCCAAGTGCTAAAGAGTAAAAAGGTGAAAAATCTTCATTTTATAATTTTATAATCTTATAATTTCATAATCTTTTAATTAATGAATTTTTCGGGGTGCAGTCCCTTGAAGTCCGAATAGTATTCCTTGATTTCCCGCATCTGCGTCTCGATGTCGCCATTGGGGATGATAGTCTTGGTGCAGACGATTCTCCGCTCGGCATAGTCCAGGCCGTAGAGCAGGATGGGAATCTCGGCTTTCAGAGCAATATAGTAAAAGCCCTTCTTCCATTCGGACTGGGCCTTACGGGTACCTTCGGGGGTGATGCACAGACGGAACTTCTCGGCCTGCCGGGCCTGTTCCGCTATCAGGTCGGTCGAGTGCATCTGTTTGCTGCGGTAAACGGGAATGCCGCCCAGCCTTCGCATCAGGATGCCCATCGGCCAGAAGAACCACTCCTTCTTCATCAGGAAATCACAGTGGAAGTTCCGTGCCCTGCTGTACAGGTTGCCGATGATGAAGTCCCAGTTGCTCGTATGCGGGGCAAGGGCTATGATGCACTTTTCCGGCATTGGCTCAGTCACGGTTTCCGTGAAATGGAACCGGCTGAAGAGAAGCCAATTGCTAAAAGAGTGAAAAGGCTTCATTTTTATTTTTTTACTTTTTAACTTTTCAACTTTTCAACTTTTCAAAGGTTTTGTATCTGTTCGATAATCTCATCGGTTCCCTTCTGCATGTCTTCCTTCAGTTTCTTGAAGAACAGGCGGGTGCTGCCGGGTTCCACATGCGAGAGGCGGCAGATCCAGTCGTTCTGCATCCTGAGGATGCCGAGCATGACATTCTCAATGTCCTGCCTGTTATCCTTCTTGCTGAATCCGTCAGCAGCGATACATTCTGCCAGCAGTTCGCCGCAGAGATAGTTGATGTGTTTTTTCAGGTCTTTGCGTTTCATAAGTCAGATATATAAAGAGTGAAAAGGCTTCAATTTAATTTTATAATTTTTCAATTTTTTAATTTTTTAATTTTCATCGGTTTTGCTCCCTGCCGGGCGGCGGCACTCCCGTCCGAAGGTCAAAGATACACTTTTTTTCTGACTCTACAAACGAAAACGCCAAAAATAAATGTTAAAATGTTTAAGAGGTAAAATCAGACCCTTTTTGTGACCTTCTCCCGAAAAGGGTGGGGGACAATTGTCCCCCACCTTGCTATTCACGCTTTGAAACAAAACTGTTACAATTGTAACGCTTTCAAACTTCGTGCTGCTGATGGCGTTTTTGCGTGGATGTGTTGAAAGAAAATGATGCTTTTCTTTTTTTTTCAAAGATGATATTATTTTTCCATGAAATTTGCGTATATTTGCGAGCAAAATATAAATAATATAAATAAAATCAGTTTTATGAGAAGAAGAATTCTATGTATAATGGCGATGTCGCTCGTTCTGTCTTCGGGACTGGCGATGGCCCAAAGCGGCAGCTGGAGCGACAAAAACTACCAGAGCCAAAGCTGGGGTAACGACTACGACTCGAGAAACAGCTACGACATCAACAATGAGAGTGATCTGGCTAAGTTCGCCTACATGGTGGGTCAGGGGTATGACTTCAAGAACAAGACGATTACGCTGAAGGCTCACCTCAACCTGTACCGAAACGAATGGACTCCCATCGGAACAACGGAGCATCCGTTCCGGGGAAGCTTCAACGGCGATGGCTATTCCATCAGTGGCGTGCATCCCCCAAAGGAAGGCTGCGACTATGCTGGCCTGTTCGGATACGTCAGCGGCGGCAGCGTGGAAGATGTGCTGATGGTGAACAGTGCCTTTACAAGCAACGAGCACGTGGGCAGCATTGCCGGCGCTGCAGAGAATGCCACAATTGCCGACTGCCGCATAGAGTCGAGCGTGAGGCTGCAGGGCGAAGCACGTGTGGGTCATGTGGCCGGACTGCTGAAGAACGGTGCCAAGGTGCTGGGATGCTCCAGCCTCGCAAAGATAGAGGGTGAAACTGAAGGGTACGGCATCGTGGGCTCCAAGGACGAGACGTGCGTCGTGCAGCACAGCTTGTATGTGGATGCCGGACGCCCCATCGTCGGTACGCAGCCCGCCTTCTATATCGACAATCACATTCTCGGAGCCACTCTTAACTATGGGACACCGATTGCGAACTACACCGTATCGAAAATCATTGCTTACGAGAACGGATTCTCTTACACCGGAAACCGTCTGGCTGTCAAGGGCGAGACGGTGACTTTCTCTGTGGAAGGCAATACCATCACGTCGCGTTCAATGATAATGGCCAACGGACAGGTTCTGACAGCCTCCGATGGCCAATATAGCCTGACGATGGGCGAGGAGGATGTCAACATCACTCAGGAGGAGGCCACGGTGGAATGGACGAGCGGTACGACTGTCTGCCGTCTGGAGGGCACCACACTCACCGTTAGTCCCACAGCCGGTGGCGGTGAGATGAGCGACTACGGTGGGGTGAATGATGCGCCCTGGCATGAGTACAGGGATGAGATTCAGACCCTCATCTTCGAGGAAGGTGTAACCAGGATTGGTGAAACGGCGTTCGCCCAAAGCCATCAGATAAACGACATCACTATCCCCCTGAGCATGACCAGCATCGGGAAAAATGCCTTCCTCGACGCCAATGCGAATGATGTGTATTGCTACCCGACGGCAGGCAAGCTGCAAGTAGGGGAGAACCGGTTCGGTAACAAGCCGCGCTGGCATGTGTTCTCCGATCAGCTGGAAGGCTACAAGGGCAAGTCGGACAAACTTCCTGCCGACTTCGTTGGTGACCTGAGTTCGCTCACTCTTAATGCCAATGGGGACAACTCGGCTTGGTTAGAGGCTGCCGACGGGTCTGTGTGCGACGTGACCCTGCAAGGCCTGAAGCTGGTGCGCGAGGGCTTTACACTCTGCGTGCCGTTCACCATCAACAACATCTATGTTACGCCTTTGGCAGGTGCCGAGATTCACGAGATAGCCAACATCCAGGTGATGGACAGGGAGATGCGCCTGAGGATAGGCCCTGCTGTCAGCAAGATTGAGGCCGGCAAGCTGTATTACGGTCTTTGGAATACGCCTGGCGGGGACTTGCAGTCTCCCGTGTTCCATGATGTGACGGTGTCTGCCGCTGCTCCCGAGCAGAAGGTTTATCCGGCTTGTACCCTGCAAGGTCTGTACAGTGCAAGCACCATAGAGGATATGTACACCACCGAGGTGCATGGCCCCAGTTTCTCGGAAACGAAGGGCAGGGAGCACGCCGCTTTCCAGGCCTGCATACTGAGCCAGGAGATGTTTGAAAGGTTCAATTTCGTCTCGGGTGACTACATCATCCATGTCACACAGACTGGCAAGCCCGAGTGGTGGCCCGATGTGGAGGTGTGGAACGGGAACAAATGCCTGGCTCTCGATGATGTGGTGTCGCGCGGCAGCATTCTTACTTTCTTTGCTACCGTGGGTGTCGGCTACGACCTGGAGTGGTATGTGGACGGCGTGAAGCAGAACAATACGACCAGTTCGCTTTCCTTGATCGTCGGCAAGAACACGCAGGTGGAGGCCCGTTACATCGAGCACAAGAAACTGACCTTCAGGGGCTCTCCGCTGGTGCGCTATGCCGACAGCAAGGGCGTCGTCAGCATCACACAGAACTACTATAACTATGATTATATTAAGCAGAAAGCCTTTGCCAATACCGTGCAAAGCTGGACGGGCAGCAATGGCAAGACCTATCTCGTGGACAATCTGCTGCAGGACAACAAGGTGACCACGGAGACCCTGACGGAAGACGTGGAGATGGTGCCCGTCACAGCTCTCAACGAGGAGGACATGGGCGACAATACCGTCACCGTCACTTGGCGTTTCGACCTGCCCGACAGCATGGCTCTGTTCCGCAACCAGCATGGCGCGGATGCCCGTTTCCCCTACGTGATGCCCACCGAGTTCGCATCCTATTACATCGATGTGGCAATGACCATCGATGCCACCAAGGGACTCATCACCAACGACCTGCGAAAGGCCGAGGGCAACACCTTCGTAGGCAAGGGGACGAAGATGACTGTGCCTGCCAAGTACGGTGCCACCTACAAGCTGCTGACCACGAAACGGCTTTCAAATGTCAGAATCGCAGGCTCCAAGGACTTCATCTATTCCAAAGTGGGAAATAACTGCCTTGCCACCATGCACTACTACCGCACAGACCTTGATTCCGTGGTAGTGGAGATTGGCGAGGACATGGAACTGATCTACCTGGAGGCTTCCTATCCGGGCGGCGACAACGAGCTGATGATACGGCCTACCGTCAACAAGGCCGAGAGCACCATCACCACTCAGTCGAAAGTAGGGGAGTCGGGCTGTCTGCTCTACAACCTCTCCGACGTTGAGAACCGAGGCAACCTGAAGGTGACGCCCAGCGTTCACGCCACCGGCACGTCGCTCATCGAGATGCCGGCACAGTTCGACGAAGACCGCTACATGTGCGTAACCTTCGAAGTGAAGGAGGGCTACTCCTTCAAGCCCAAGACGACAAACCTCTACACGATGCCCGTCAATACTGGCACGAAGGCGAATGTCCGCCTCATGCTCATCGACGAGCGGGGCAACAAGGCCGACACCATCTTCCAAAACGTGCCGCAGAACGTCATGAAGCTCGACACCCTGAAGCCCAAGGCTCCGTCCAAGGCTGAGGAGCTGTGCCTCTATGGCAAGGTAGAACTCAGGATATACGTCTATGGCACGTCCGGCAACTACCGCCTGGGCGATTCCATCACTATCGGCGGCGAGTTGTGCCAGAGCATCCAGTTCCCGGAAGGGCAAACCTATGTGCCACGCCTCATCACGAGCCCCATCGACTTCGATGGTATCGGTCTGCTGAACATACAGGCCCTTGAGGTCGTGAATGCAAACGAAGACACGCAGCTGGTGACGATGACCGCCCTGGAGGAATGTCCCATGGGCAACGTGATGCTGCTGAAGAGCGACACCCCCGGAGCCTTGTACAATATCCCCCTGACGCGACCCGACGATTCCTACATCGCGGGGCAGGGCATCCTGCAAGTCTCCGACGGGACAGTCATCGGCACCAAGCACCACTATGTCTTTGGCATGCGCAACGGGGTCTATGGCTTCTTCATGGCTGCCATCGGCGACCCGATAGCCGAGGGTGATGTCTATTTCTACCACAACGGCCTAAAGGACCTCCTGGCTTACTACCTGAATCCCAGCGACGTCCCGCCCACGGTGGATGACGTGATACTCTTCGCCGACGGCGACAACAACGGGACGATACAGTCGTACCATGGCCGTGTCGTCAACAGCGTGACATTAGGCGGGCGCACCTTCTACAAGGACGGGCGCATGAACCTGGTGACCCTGCCGTTCAACATCCTGGGCAGGGACATCAAGAAGTCTCCGTTGAAGAATGCCACCATCTTCGAGTTCGACCCCGAATACACATCGTTCGATGCCGCTACGGGACAATTGAACCTCGCCTTCGAAAATGCCTATGAGATAGAGGCCGGCAAGCCCTATCTGGTAAGCTGGAACAAAGGTGAAGACATACCTAACCCCACCTTTGAGAACGTAACCTTCTTCGACAACTCACTGGTCGAGGAGACCAGCAGCGACGGACATGTCACCTTCCATCCCAGCTATGCATCGCTCGACTTAAGGAATAGCGATAAGATGCTGATGACGATTCGCAATTCAATGGGCGCCGACAGCTGCATACACGCCATGAAGGCATACTTTACCCTTGAGGCTACCAGCGTCGGCGTGACCGATGTGGAGGTGGATATCAGCATGGACAATCCCTCCGAGTATATGGAAGTAGATGACGAGTACGCCTCCTATTCTGTCCTTTACAATAAGATTGTTGACTTTGAAGATGTTACCCTTGCCCGCTACACAGGTGAGGGCGGCATCGTTGAGGTTGCCGACAGCATTACCGTCAACATAGACGGCGATGAAGTTCCTCTGGCTGTCCGCTCTGTTGATGCCAATGCCTTCAGCAGCGTGGGACACGAGATTACGGCACTCGACATGACTCGCTGCTTGGGACTGAAACCCCTCACCATAGACCGTACCACACCCGACACGCCCTTCTTCGGTCTGAACGAAGGGGCCATCGTCTATCTGCCTGCCGGCAAAGCCCAGCCTGCCGACAACGTGGTTTCGGGCGGCATCTGCAACAAGCTGATACTTGATGACCGGTATGGCTTCGCACCCTTGTATGACTTTACAGCCCAGCAGGTGGTACTGAACCGCACCACGACAGCGGCTAACGGTTGGCAGGCACTTTGTCTGCCCTTCGAGATGACCGCACAGATGGCAGAGAAATGGAGTGGCGAGCTGTTGGAGTTTGCCGGTGCCAAGAAAGAGAACGGCACCCTGACGCTCTTCTGCAATGAAAGTGAGGCAGCTCCCGCCGGAAAACCTGCCATCATCAGATGGACCAACGGTGCTCCCGACGAGATGACCTTCTCAGACATAGACATCACCACCGCCAAGGCCGATAGTGCTGACTACAACGGCGTGGCACTCTATGGCAGCTACATGCCCGTCACCCTCTCCGAGAGCGACCAGGCGAAGCTCTTCGTGGCCGACAGCCGTGCCGAGAGCTACATCCTGCCCGGATTCCAGGCCTACTTCGTGATGGACAATGAGGTAACCGACGACTTCAGCAGCGTCTGCGTCAACTACACAGATGGTACCGACTATGACGCCATCGAACCCCTGACAGGGTACTTCGACGTGGCCTACGCCTTCTGGTGCGAGGACACCAAGACGCTTCACTTCACCGTTCCCGAAAGCCGCGTGAATGTCGGAGACAGCTACGATGGACAGGCCGTGACGATGCTATGGAAGGGTGCTGACGTCCTGATGACAGGAGCCGATTCGCCCGGATGGAAGCAGGTGAACAGCCAGGTAGAGCATGTGGTGTTCCACGAGAGCTTCGGACGCGTTCGCCCCACCAGCTGCTACGGATGGTTCCGCAACTTTAGGAACCTGACAGACATCGATGGTCTGCATAACCTCCGCACATCCGAAGTGACCACCATGGTCTCCATGTTCGCGAGCTGCTCTTCGCTCAAAGAGATAATCCTGGGATTCTTCGACACCAGCAATGTCACAGACATGCGTTACATGTTCAGTGGCTGCACCGCACTCGAGTGGCTCAACCCATACGGATGGCAGACATCGCAGGTTACGAATATGGAGTACATGTTCAGCAACTGCGCCAACCTGCAGGAACTGAACATCGATAGTTTCGACACGCGGTCTGTAACAAACATGCGGTACATGTTCTTCCAATGCCGAAACCTGGCCGACATCGACGTGTCCAACTTCAACACCACTCAAGTCACCAACATGAACGGAATGTTCAAGAATTGCCAGTCGTTGAAAGACCTGAACCTGACCAGCTTCGACACCGGCAACGTGACCAATGTCCGGATGATGTTCGAGAACGACTATGCGCTGACCACCATCACCGTGGGCGAGGGCTGGACGATGGACAAGGTGGAGACTTCCGCCTACATGTTCAACCATGCAAGTTCCCTTGTAGGCCAGAACGGAACCCGCTACGATTACAATACCAACTCCGCTTCCTACGCCCATGTTGACGGTGGCATCGACAACCCAGGACTCCTGTGGGGTATTGCCGATGTCAGCCTGACAGACCTCGCCGACAACAGCGAGACCCTGAACCGATACGGAGGCCATATGGTGAACGTCGCCTACGACCGTCAGTTCGCGGCCAACGACAATGGCGACGGAACATGGACCAGCTGCGCCTTCACCGTCTGTCTGCCGTACACGAAGGACCTGTGGGAGCAGTTCGATGCAGGCCAGATCCGTTTGTACCAACTGGCTGCCGTTAATGAAGACCTTGAGTTTGTATTCATCGGTGATGCACCCGTAATCAATGCCGGCACGCCTTGTCTGCTGGTAGTGGAGAATGGAAGCCTCAATCTCAATGCCGATAATGTGAAGATGCTGGCACACCCCAACGAGCACGTTGAGGAGAGTATCGTCAGCTCCAGCCTCGAGACATGGGGAGAACCTGACGACCTGGTAGGTTGGTGGCGCGGCACCTTCCGCGTCATCGACAACGATGAGAGCACCCAGATGCACGCTTTCGGGCTTTCGACGAAGGACGGTAAGTGGAAACCCTTTAACAATGATACAGAGAGCCATCGTGCAAGCTACATTCCGCAATTCCGGTCCTACTTCGTTCCGTTGGAGTACAAAGGCCCGTATGCTTATGAAACCAAGTTCAAGTACCTGCCAGCTGGCGAGGATGTCGTCAATCCCGATTGGGAGAAATTGCCCGACGAGTATGTGGGCGACATAAACGAGGACGGTACGGGCATCAACCCCGTCATCCACACCATCGATGGCGACGGTACCCACCAATATTACGACCTCTCAGGCCGGAAACTCCCAGGCAAGCCTCAGAAAGGAATTTATATTGATAATGGAGTAAAACGCATTAAAAAATAGAAATATGGAAAAGAAACAATATGAATATCCGTCCGCGATTGTCGTCACACTGTCAGGCGAAGACAGGTTCATGGAATATATGAGCGGAGGACCTTCTGGAGCTCGCCGCCGTCGCGGCAACCGCAGCAACCATGACAACTATGACGACACCGACTGGGAGGAAGAATAAAAAGGAATCTTTTCCCCCGTAGGATAAGGAGTTTTTCCCTTAAGACTATTTTCTGTTCCAGGGCTTGAGACTTATGTTTTAAGCCCTAGAACACATATACAAAGGTTTGGTACATATATCCCACGACCTGAAATGAAAAATGCTCCACGGAGAAAAATTTTTTTCTCTTCGGACTAAAAACTTTTTCTCCACACTCGAATAAAATTTGTTTTCACCTTCAAGCCTAACGGTCTTGTTGATATAAGCCACCACTTGGGGCGAACGCGGTGTTTACAGCAATGGCCGCCATTGCAACCGCGCAGAGGGGAGCAAGTCCCCTCTTGCGACGGAGGAGATGACCTATTGGTCCTCTGCCTTGAGGTCTTCTATCTGGTCGAGCATTCTTTGGTAGCGACGCTGCGTCTTGACGACCTTCCAAATGTGTATGGGAATTCCAATCAGAAAACCGATGACAAAGCCGAAGTAGAGGCGGACGGGTACATTCCCCGCATTCTCCATCGTACACTTCTGATAGATTTCCCACCCAAACCAAGCCATCCAGCATATCAGGGAAAGATAATCGAGTTTGAGCCATTTGTTGTAACGTTGCTTGAGGGTTATCACCTTCCGCTGTGCCTCCAGCAGATTGTCTGACTGCAGATTGTACAGGTGGCCTTTTCGCCAGAAAAAGAAAACGAAGGTGACGAGTGCCCATATAGCAGTGCCGATTCCAAAAGTCATTGAAAGACCAAGGCGATAAACCATTATGTAGTAGAAAAAGGGTACTGTAATAAAGTTGACAATGTATCCCATCCTGTACTGCCTTCGCACAGTAGCCATATCCTTTTTCAGCGACTCCTTTGTCTTGCTGATGAGGCGTTCGCTAATTATCTCCTGCTTTTCAAGTTTCTTCTTCAGCGTGGTCATCTGCTCACGCATCTCTTCAAGTTCGGTATTCATAATGGGCAAAGGTTTAATCGTTTGACATGTTCTTCAGTTGCTCACGGATTCTAAACAAACGGACACTGACGTTCTTCGTCGAGATGCCTACTATTTGACCAATCTCTTCATAAGAGAGGTCTTCGAGCCAAAGCAGGACGATGGCGCGGTCGAAAGGTTGCAAGCGGGATATGCGTTTGTGGAGCATATCGACTTGCCGCGTGTCTTCGTCGCGGTCTTCAAAGAGGCTGATGTCCATCTCCAGGCGGACAGCAGCTGTGCGCCGTTTCCTTCTGTCCATCGAGATACAAGTGTTGAGGGCGACGCGGTAAATCCACGTTCTGATGTCGCTGCGATGTCCGAAGCCCTCGAAGCCTTTCCACAGGTTTATCAGCACCTCTTGGAACAAGTCGTTCACCTCGTCGTCGTCCTTCGAGAACATGTAGCACACAGTGTAGATAGTGCTTTTGTGCTCTGCAATAGTCTTGGCGAATTGTTTTTCTGTGTCTGTCATTGTCGTTTGTTTCGAATCGTTTCACCCATTAGACGCAACAAAGTTACGAAAAACTACATGATTTAGAAAAAAAATGAAACTTTTGTCCAAACTGCCCCTTCATTCTTGAGAAAAGAAGCGAAGTATTATGGATTGTGAATTATTATTCGTATCTTTGTACGCAGAACCGATAAACATTGATACCATGGCAGATAGAAGAACATTCATTAAACGTGTTGCAGGAGCGGGAATACTCATAGCAACCTCCAAGCTGCCAGCGCTGGCAGATGACAATCCCGCTTTGTTTCCCAAACGGGGAAAATACGAACGACTGTCATTAAGCTATGCGACGGTGGAAATAGGATTGGAGCATCCCTTTTCTGTCTTACACATCTCAGACACCCATCTCACAGCAGCCTATGACCATGAGAACGAGAAGAAGCAGCAGTTACACAAGAACCGCACCACTACCTTTGGAGGGCGTCAGGAAGAGGCGTTGCGCGATGCACTGGCCTGGGCAAAGCAGCATGTGGACTACGTGGTCCATACAGGGGACCTTATAGACTGGCAGAGTGAAGCAAATTTCGACCTTGTGAAGAAATACTTTGGCGAGGGCGTCATCGGTTCCATGGGCAATCACGAGTTCAGTACGGACATGTGGCTTAGCGACCCCAAGGAGGAAAAGAGTGAAGCATATAAGGATAATACGCGCAACAGACTTCAAAGCGTTTACCCCTTCAATATCTCCTTAAATAGTCAGGTAGTTCACGGCGTCAACTTCGTCACGCTCGATGATGTTTACGGTTACGTGACAGAAGCTCAGGTCAGACTGTTCCATGAGGAAGTCGGCAAAGGACTGCCCATCGTATTATGTATGCACGTTCCGTTCTTTACTGATAATATATGGCGGGCTGCTGTACGCTTCTGGACCGATAAGGAGCAGTTAACCTACCGTGAGGTTCCAAAGCCGACGGGTGACTACAAATGTCAGTTGGAGGACCCTGTGACCCGTGACTTCATCCAATATCTGCATGGCGAACCTCTTTTGCGTTGCATCCTGGCAGGGCATGAACATGTCACCGTAGAAGACCAGTTTTCTCCAACCTGCAGGGAATACGTCGTGGCAGGTAATTTCCTCTTTCACGGACGTGAAGTGCTCTTTGTCTGAAGGAAGTCTCTCTGGCGCACCCATCCTTCTCGGGGAGATTTAGGGGGGTCCCTTTTTTACAAGTAGGAGTTATTGGGAATAAAAATAAAATTATATTTTAATTATCACTTTTCATTCCCTCATTCTTTCATTCCCTCATTTTTTTTTCGTACCTTTGCACGCGAAAAATTAAAAACCTATAAATAAATAAACTCAAGAATCATGAAGAAAAGTGCACTTCAGGTGGCTCGTGCTGCCTATCAGCCCAAACTTCCCAAGGCCTTGCAAGGTCCCGTTGTGGCAGTGGAGGGCGCTGCCACTCAGAGCGTTGGCAATCAAGATGAAATCAAGGCTATGTTCCCCAACACCTACGGTATGCCTGTTATTACGTTTGAGGCGGACCCCTCCCAACCTCCCCTTAAAGGGGCGGAGAACAATAAGTCTCCCTTTAAGGGAGATTTAGAGGGTCTTAACGTCGGAATCATTCTTAGCGGTGGTCAGGCTCCTGGTGGTCACAATGTCATCAGCGGCCTTTATGACGGCGTTAAGTCCCTCAACAAGAACAGCAAGCTCTATGGCTTCCTGATGGGACCTGGCGGTCTCGTTGACCACAAGTATGTTGAGTTCACAGACGCTTTCATTGACGATTATCGCAACACTGGCGGCTTCGACATCATCGGCTCCGGCCGTACGAAGCTCGAGAAGGAAGCTCAGTTCGAGAGCGGCATTGAGATTCTGCGCAAGCTCGACATCAAGGCGCTTGTCATCATCGGTGGCGACGACAGCAACACCAATGCTTGTGTGCTGGCCGAATACTATGCTGCCAAGAACTATGGTGTACAGGTTATTGGCTGTCCCAAGACCATCGACGGCGACCTGAAGAACGAGCAGATTGAGACCAGTTTCGGCTTCGATACTGCCTGCAAGACTTATAGCGAGTTGATTGGCAACATCCAGCGTGACTGCAACAGCGCCCGCAAGTACTGGCACTTCATCAAGCTGATGGGCCGTAGCGCAAGCCACATTGCCCTGGAGTGTGCCCTGGAGACACAGCCCAATATCTGCCTCATCAGCGAGGAGGTCGAGCAGAAGGCCATGAGCCTTGACGATGTTGTGACCTACATTGCAAAGATTGTGGCTGACCGCGCCGCAGAAGGCAACAACTTCGGTACTGTCCTCATTCCCGAAGGTCTGATTGAATTCGTTCCTTCCATCAAGAAGCTCATCGCAGAGCTCAACGAAGTCCTCACAGACCCTGCAACGGGTGAGAGCCGTGAGTTCGAGAGCAAGGACGCACAGGTGGCCTTCGTGAAGAGCCATATTGCTCCTGAGAACCTTGCAGTCCTCGAGAGCCTGCCGAGAGACGTAGAGCGTCAGCTTTGCCTCGACCGTGACCCCCACGGCAACGTGCAGGTCAGCCTCATCGAGACAGAGAAGCTGCTCAGCGCCATGGTTGCCATGAAGCTCGACGCATGGAAGAAGGAAAGCAAGTACAACGGCAAGTTCGCTCCCCAGCACCACTTCTTCGGTTACGAAGGACGTTGCGCTGCTCCCAGCAACTATGATGCCGACTACTGCTATAGCCTCGGTTACAATGCCAGCCGCCTGATTGCCAACGGCAAAACCGGCTACATGAGTGTCATCAAGAACACGACCGCTCCTGCTTCAGAATGGATTGCAGGCGGTGTGCCCATCACGATGATGATGAACATGGAGCGCCGTAATGGTGCCATGAAGCCCGTTATCCGTAAGGCTCTCGTCGAGCTTGACGGTGCACCCTTCAAGTTCTTCGCAAGCAAGCGTGAAGAGTGGGCCAAGAACACTTGCTACGTTTATCCAGGTCCCATCCAGTACTGGGGACCGAGCGAAGTGTGTGACCAGTGTACAAAGACATTGGCTTTGGAACAGGCATAGCCCCTTCTGACTCCCCCTTGGTGGAGTGTAAATTTATAATTTGAACATGAAAAAGAAGTCCGCTTCCCGCTCTTCCTCTGTTAAGAGAGTAAAAAAGAAGCACTCCCCAAGAGGGGGAGCAGGGAGGGGGCTTTCTTTCTTACATTTCTTCCGTGGCTTCCCTTCCTGGTTGATATGGTTTGGCGGCCTACTCATCGCAGCTGCCTACATAGGCCTCTTCTATCACTTCTTCGTCACTCCTTTCAGCTTCCGTTGGCGAGCGATTTATGGCGAACCGACTTATCCTGAAGGCTATGAGGTAAGAGGTATCGACATCAGTCACTATCAGGGGCGTATCAACTGGGAGAAACTGCGTAATGCCTCCATCGGAAACGCTCCCGTCAGTTTCGTCTTTATCAAGGCAACTGAAGGCGAAAAGCTATTGGATGATAACTTCAACAGAAACTTTGCCAATGCGAAGCGGAATGACTTGTTACGAGGCGCTTATCATTTCTTCGTTCCTGGAATTAACCCAAGGAAGCAAGCAGACTATTATTTGAGTATTGCTCAGTTGGAACCAGGTGACTTGCCACCAGTTCTTGATATTGAGAAGAAAGGTGACCTGACTCCGGACCAGTTGCGTCGCGACGTTAAGATTTGGCTTGATATCGTCGAAAAGGAATATGGTGTCAAGCCAATCCTCTATACCGGGTACAAGTTTAAGGTTGACTATCTGAACACCCCCGAATTTAATGTCTATCCCTATTGGATAGCCCATTACTATGTAGAGGAGCTCCAATATAAGGGAAAGTGGACTTTCTGGCAACATACCGACTGTGGCAAAGTTTCCGGCATCAAGGGTTTTGTCGATTGCAACATCTTCAACGGCTCACTCGAGGAGCTTATGCAGCTCACCCTGCCAGAGCCAACAGTCCCTTCCGATTCAAAATAATATAATTTTGAATTCCTTAATTATGTTTTTTGAATTATAATTCGTACCTTTGCAAGCGAAATTTGTAAATATTAAATCGTCAAATCGTAAATAATATCGATGAACATACTTGAACTGAGCGAGCAGGAGATAATCCGTCGCAACAACCTGCAACAGATGCGCGAGCTGGGAATTGACCCTTATCCCGCAGCAGAATATCCAACCAATGCTTTCAGTACTGAAATCAAGGAAAACTTCGTTGACCTGCCCGTTGTCGGCAAGGACGAAGAAGGCAAAGACATTCGCGAGACAGCCACTCCGGAGAACTCTCGAAATGTCTGCATCGCTGGCCGTATTATGTCGAAACGCATCATGGGAAAAGCTGCTTTTGCCGAGTTGCAGGACAGCAAGGGAAGAATACAGGTGTACTTGACGAGGGATGGGCTGGCCCCCCTCCAACTCCCCCGAGGGAGAGAAAATAGCCCGGAAGTCTCCCCTCGGGGAGATTTAGAGGGAGTCGTCCTCTACAATACCGTCTTCAAAAAGTTGCTCGACCTGGGTGACTTCATCGGCATCAAGGGCTATGTGTTCCGCACACAGACAGGTGAGATTAGTGTTCATGCTCAGGAGCTGACCGTGCTATCCAAGAGTCTTCGTCCTCTGCCCATCGTTAAGACAGATGCTGAAGGAAATGTCTATGACTCTTTCGACGACCCTGAACTTCGTTACCGGCAGCGTTATGTAGACCTTGTCGTGAATGATGGCGTGAAGGATACATTCCTGAAGCGTGCTGTCATCCTCAAGACCATGCGAGCTTTCTTCGACCGTCACGGCTACACAGAGGTTGAGACGCCCACTCTCCAGGCCATTGCCGGAGGCGCAACGGCCCGTCCTTTCATCACGCATTTCAATGCCCTGAACATCCCGATGTATATGCGTATTGCCACCGAGCTTTATCTGAAGCGGCTCATCGTGGGTGGCTTCGAAGGCGTATATGAGATTGGCAAGAACTTCCGCAACGAGGGCATGGACAAGAACCACAATCCCGAGTTCACCTGCATGGAGCTGTATGTCAGCTACAAGGACTACAACTGGATGATGTCCTTCACAGAGCAACTCCTCGAAGAGATTTGCGTCGCTGTGAATGGCAAGCCCGAGACAGAGATTGACGGCAAGATTATCTCATTCAAGGCTCCTTTCCGCCGTCTGCCCATTCTGGATGCCATCAAGGAAAAGACAGGCTACGACCTCGATGGCATGAGCGAGGAAGAGATGCGCGAGGTGGCTAAGAAGTGCGGCGTAGAAGTTGACGAGACGATGGGCAAGGGCAAGCTCATCGATGAGATATTCGGCGAGACATGCGAGGGCACCTTCATCCAGCCCACCTTCATCACGGACTATCCCGTTGAGATGTCCCCGCTGACGAAGATGCATCGCTCAAAGCCCGGCCTGACCGAACGCTTCGAACTGATGGTGAACGGCAAGGAACTGGCCAATGCCTATTCCGAGTTGAACGACCCCATCGACCAGGAAGAACGTTTCATCGAACAGATGAAGCTTGCCGATAAGGGCGACGACGAGGCAATGGTAATCGACCACGACTTCCTGCGTGCCCTCCAATACGGTATGCCTCCAACGAGCGGCATCGGTATCGGCATCGACCGTCTGGCTATGTTGATGACCGGCAAGCCATTCATCCAGGAAGTCCTTTTCTTTCCCCAGATGAAGCCCGAAGTGAAGGCTCCACGCGACAAGGACGAGCTCTTCCTCGAGAAAGACGTTCCTGCCGACATAATCCCCATTCTGCGCAAGGCCGGCTATAATTTGGTAAGCACCCTGCAAGGCGTTGCTCCTGCCAAGATACAGCAGCAGATTATCGAAATCATCAAGAAATACAAACTCGAGGTCGAAAAGCCCTCGCAAGACCTCATTGCTAAATGGACGGTCCCCCCTCCAGATTCCCTAAGGGGAGAGGACGGCCAAGAACCTGCCAAGAACCTTAAAGACTCAAAAGCCTCCCATCGAGGAGATTTAGAGGGGCTACTCTATTATGAACAACGAATTAGGAAACATAGCAGTGCTGGGCGGTGGCAGCTGGGCAACGGCAATTGCCAAGATGTTGCTCGAGAAGAATGACCACATCTGGTGGTACCTTCGCAGGGATGACCGCATCGAGGACTTCAAGCGACTAGGTCACAATCCCGCCTACCTCACCAGCGTGCATTTCGATGTGAACCGCATCACTTTCGAGAGCGATATCAACCGTGTGGTAGAGGCTTGTCAGACGCTCATCTTCGTAACGCCTTCTCCTTATCTGAAAGGACACCTTAAGCGGCTTCATGTCCGTCTGCGCGACAAGTTTGTCGTAACTGCCATCAAGGGTATTGTGCCCGACGAGAACCTTATCTGTTCTGACTTCTTCAACCAGATGTATAATGTGCCGGAGGAGAACCTTGCGGTGCTCGGGGGACCGAGTCATGCTGAAGAGGTTGCCCTCAATCGTCTCACCTATCTTACCATTGGCTGTGCCGACCAAGAGAAGGCAAAAGCCTTTGTTAAGATGATTTCCAGCGATTATGTAAAGGCCAAGACCAGTAGCGATGTCATAGGCATCGAGTACGCCAGCGTCCTGAAGAACGTCTATGCAATTGCAGCAGGCATCTGTCACGGACTTAAATACGGCGACAACTTCCAGGCCGTCCTCATGAGTAATGCAATTCAGGAGATGGAACGTTTCCTCAACACGGTACATCCCATCGAGCGCAACATCACTGACAGCGTCTATACGGGCGACCTGCTTGTAACTGGCTATTCCAATTTCAGCCGCAACCGTGTCTTCGGTACGATGATAGGGCAGGGGTACAATGTCAAGACCGCTCAGATTGAGATGGAGATGATTGCCGAAGGGTATTTCGCAACGAAGTGTATGATGGACATCAACAAGCACTTACATGTCAATATGCCCATCCTCGATGTCGTTAATAACATCCTCTACAAGAACATCAACCCCACCATCGAGGTAAAGCTCCTGAGCGACGCGTTCAGATAATTGTTTTTTTTGCTTCTGCAGAGCGAATCAGAATTATAACAGAAGAACCATGAACATCATCCACAAATTATCGCTCGCGCTGGTATTGCTTGTCGCAGGATTAGGAGAGATTAACGCATTTCAGGCTGTCAACAAGATTGTTGAAATTACCGTAGGTGAAAAGACGCGCTCCTACAGACTCTATGTGCCGAGAGGTTTGAAGACAGGCGCCCCGCTGGTCATCGCCATGCACGGCGCCAGCGGTAGTAGCAACGACCAAGCTCCACATTTCAACAACATTGCCGACACGGCGAAGTTCGTCGTAGCCTATCCGCAGGGTGAACTAATATAATTCCCTGTGTTCGGTGGCACTGTGTCACGGGGTGGAATGCCTCGGGCGAAGACAATGCCGAGGCCGATTTCCTCAGAGCCATCATCGACGAGCTGTCCCAAAACTATGAGATAGACCGCCGCCGCGTCTATTGCTGCGGCTTCTCCAACGGCGGCATGAACACCTATGCTATGGCCAATGCGTGCAGCGATGTTTTCGCCGCCTTTGCCAGCATCAGCGGCTTCCCGCTCAACGAGTTCCACCTACGCCATACGGGCAAACGCCCGGTTCCCTTCCTGCACATCCATGGGAAGAACGACGATTTTGTGCGCTATAGTCTGATACCCACCATCGTCGATGAAATGGTGGCGCGCATGGGTGCCAATCCTGTGCCGGTGAAGACGAGTGTGAGCGGCAAGTACGACAAAAGCGTTTACGTGGCTACGGAAGGTAGTTTCCCATACATCTTCTATGAAATAGACGGTATGGGGCACAACGACTTCACTACCAATACCGAAGACGGCAATTCCTCGCTGACCATGTGGAGGTTCTTCCGCAGATATACCCTCGACACGCCGTGCGACACCACGCTGAAGTGGATGCCGCGCATTGAGGCTGAGGGCTTTGCTCCCCAGAATCACGGGTGGACAGTGAACCAGGGCAGGACGCTGTTGGCCTTTGGCTTCGGAGAGAAGACCGATGCCAACCAGAATGTCTATCATTCGCTCCAGCTTACTACTGGTCGCTACAAACTCAGCTTCCGTGCCGACGGCGAGGCAGGAAAGACCATCAACGTGCGACTACAGAGATACTCAAACTCTAAACTTGTATTCAGCAAAAACGTGGCGGTAGGCGAAGAAACCACCATTCCATTCGAAATCAAGAAAGATGACTTCGGACAATACAAAATCCTCTTTACGCGCCAATCCTCCACCGATGACATAACCGTCAGCAACATTGTGCTGCGTACCGATAACGGCGAAGACGAGACAGGAATTGAAGAAGTTCAAAATTCAAAATTCTTGGATGGTTTAGCACCAGGGCGCGATAGTAGTCGCGGAACAAAAATTCAAAATGAGGGAAGAATCTACGACCTGCTGGGTCGTCGCGTAGAATTTACAGTGAAGAAGGGCGTGTATATCGTGAACGGAAAGAAAGTTGCCACTAAATGAATGAAGCCATGTACAATAAGATTCTTCGATATGCTCTGATGCTTTGGATTGCCTGTCTGCCAACAGTTTCCATCCTATCGCAAAACCCCATTATCTGTGACCGCTACACCCCCGACCCTGCACCATACGTGCACGGAGACACACTCTACCTCTTCGTTGACCACGACGAGGAGCAGCTGGAGAATGGTTATTACACCATGAAGGACTGGCTACTCTACAGTACAGTCGATATGGTGAACTGGACATATCGCGGCACTCCGCTCACCTCTGCGACATTCTCAAAATGGGCCAAGCAGGACAACGACTGCTGGGCCAGTCAGTGCATAGAGCGCAACGGCAAATGGTACTGGTACGTAACCGCCACCATCAAGGGAGAGGCATATCCCGGCATCGGCGTCGCAGTGGCCGACAGTCCTGCTGGACCATACAGAGACCCTATTGGCAAACCCTTGGTAAAGGGATGGTTCAAGATTGACCCCTCGGTCTTCATTGACGATGACGGACAGGCATATCTTTTCTATGGCAACAACATGCTGTGGTACGCCAAACTCACCAAGAGCATGACGGCCATAACAGGCGGGGAGAAAGAGGTGACAACAAAAGACGAAACAGCCTTCGGCCCCTACAAGGGCTACGATGACAACGGCAACCCAAAGACCAACTTCGAAGAGGCTTCGTGGATATACAAACGAGGCAACAAATACTATCTCGAATATGCAGCAGGCGGAGTTCCAGAACATTGGGCATATTCCTCCGCCGACAACATTACCGGGCCGTGGACTTACCAAGGCAAGATAATGGGGGAAGCCCCAAACAGCTTTACCATTCACGGTGGAAGCGTTGAATACAAGGGACACCACTATATGTTCTATCACAACGGCAACCTGCCAGGTGGCGGCGGGTTCCATCGTTCTACCTGCATAGAGGAGTTTACGCCGAACCAGGACGGCACAATACCTTATATTCCTTTTACCTCCGAAGGCGTGGCGCAACTTCAGACTGTCAATCCATACGAACGGCAGGAGGCAGAAACTATCAACCAGTGTTCTGGAGTGACATGCGAGGGCGACTACAACCAATGCTACGTGACAAACATCAGCAAAGACGACTACATCAAGGTGCGTGGGGTAGATTTCGGTGAAACAGGGACGCAGACGTTTTCTATCAGAGTACGCGCCACGCAGAGATGCGCACTTACGTTGCGCATTGGTAGCAAGACAGGGACGATAAAAGGAAAAGTCAACGTGCAACCTACCAATGGCGAATGGCAAGACTTTGAATGTAATCTGTCCTCACCCATTAAAAACATCTGTGACATTTTCTTTACCTTCTTAGGAAACGGCTCATCAATGATGGACTTCGACAGCTGGCAGTTCAATGAGATATCTACCGAGATAGGACAAACGTCTCAGGATGCAATCCCAACAGAATCAAAGATATACGACCTCAGCGGCCGCAAAATGGACAATTTACAAATACAGCGTGGTGTCTATATCGTAAACGGAAAGAAGGTCGTAGTTAAGTGAGTATATTGCTGTCCGAATGCCTCAATTCCAAGACCTTCGGACGGCTTTTTGTATATAGCAGGAAATTCTTCTTCCTTCACTCTTCACTCCTCACTTTTTTTTCGTACCTTTGCACGCGAAATAAATTGTAAATAATAATATTGACAAATAGTAAATCAACACGATGTTAAAACTCGATTATTCCAAGGCTCTGCTGAGTGCAGAGCAGATTGCAGCCTTTGCTCCGAAGGCAGAAGAGGCACAGAAGGCTCTCGAAGCTGGAACCTGTGCAGGTAATGATTTCCTGGGTTGGCTCCACTTGCCCAGCAGTATCACAGCTGAGTTCATGACGAAGCTCCAAGCCACCGTTCAGACACTTCGCGAGAATTGCGACACGGTAGT
>JAGCNQ010000085.1 GCA_017645845.1 Bacteroidaceae bacterium | reverse complement strand
GTTTGGCTGCAAAGTTACTAAATTTCCCACGAAAGCGTTCATAGCGAGACAAAAAAATGCTATCGGGGGTGAAAGTCTGAACAAATGTTCAGGGGTTTTGTTACATTTCGAAGGGTTACATCTGGTACACGCGGCTCATGCCGTCGGGTTCCATCGGGGCTATCGGCTGACGGAGCAGGACGAGGTAGAAGCGGGGGAAGGTCTCGACGAGGTGCGCAACGAGCGGTAGTCCACCTGCATCGGCTCCGTCAGCAGCGTCATCATGTCGCCAATCGAGGTCGTGTAGCCCGTCGAGAACGACAGTTTGCTGTTGGCCGAGAAGGTGTAGTTCTTTGCAGAGCAAAGCGACAAGATCGAGCGGATGCCCATCGAGGGATTGAGCATAGGCTTAGTGTGTTGGAACGTCGAGGGCAAGCAGAACGGTAATGATGACTTGCTTGTTCATTTCATTTTATCTGATAACCTTTCTTCCGTTCTTGATGAAGATGCCGCGCCGTGGCGCTTCTACCTGTCGGCCTTGGAGGTCGTAGGTCGGGGAGGTCGGCGTGTCTGAGGTGATGGAGCGGATGGCAGCGGTGCTTTGGGCGATTAGTTCGGCTTTCGAGACGGTATAGACATCGCTTTCGGCGTAGATGAGCAGACGGTCGTGATGCTGCTGCAGGTCGTTCACTCTGTCGAATTCCCTCATTGACTCCATCACTTGCGACTCATGCCACGAGCGCCCGCCATCGGTGGAGCACATGATTTTAATGCAAGCATTCTTCTGACCATTCCGCCCCAGGCATCCCACCATGTATACAGTATCGGGATGCTCGTCGTCGAAGGCAGTGAAGTACCAGTAGGCCATGCGTGCCTCGTCGCCCCAGTAGTTCTGACAGTTCCACGTCTGGCCGTTGTCGTCGGTGATGAACACGCAGCCCTCGCCGCCTGCTATCCAGAGGTCGGGATTGGCAGGGTGGAACGCGACTTGATGAACGCAGTTGTCTCCGGGGAAGACGAGCGAATTGCCGTGGTCGTTCCACGTCTGCCCACCGTCGTAGGTGATGTTGATGTGCCCTTCGTAAATCATGCCTTCCCCGCTGTTGTAGATGACATTCGGCCTTGCAGGATGAAAGCCGATGAAGGATGCTGCTGGGTTGCCATAAACAAATTCGGTCAGTTGCTCCCAAGTCTGGCCGAAGTTAATGGAGCGGCATACGCCCTTGTAGAGAGAAGCGACAAGCAACGTATTCGGGTCTGTAGGATGCTGTACAAGACATCCCAGTCGCTCATGTACTCCATTTCGGAAGATGTCGGGAGTCACGTCCTCGTATGTCTTTCCGCCGTCGTGCGAGAGAAGAAGGTATTCTCCGCCCTCATTATAGCGTAGAGCCAGAATGTCAGCACCTCTGCGGGCGTAGCCCTGCAAGGGTATGCCGTCGAAGCCCACTTGCTGCAATGCGCTGTTGTCGGTCAGGTCTTTGGTATAGAGGCCCTGGCTGGTGCAGACATAGAGTTTTTCGCCCTCGACGTGCATCCGAGGTTGAGATAAGTTCCCCTGCCGTTCGCCTCCGCTAAAGCCGAGACCGAGGGGGCGGAACAGCTGCGCCGAAGCAGTAAGGGGGAGAGTGAGGAGAACTGATAGAAAGTAACTCCAGAGTTTCATTCGTTTCATTTTCATTTTACTATTTGTCTAATATAATAAACGTTGTTTGAATTAGAAAATTATATCTCGACTGATTATAATGGTAATTGTTATTGATTTAGGGGTTGACGAAGCAAATACCATGCAGATGTAGTATAGAAGTTACGTAAATATGGGATGTTGGCAAAGAAAGCCCATTGACGACGGGGATTTATGTGAAACTTCTGCTTGTAGTGTGGGTTGATGAGCCAAAGGGTGCGCTGGCAGATGGTATAGCTTGTTTCAGAAGCCAAGCGCTCGAATTTCTCGACAGTCATACGCGAGGCTCGAATGCTCATGAGTTCGTTGATGTTACTGGAACTGGCTCCGCTTACCTTCAACAAGGCTTGATAGAGCGGCTTGGGAAAAAGGTGGATGAAAGGCAGTTTGGAGGCAAAGCCAACGGATATTTGCTGATGCCCGCCGAAAGGGTTGTGCCAGGCAGGAAAACCAAAAAACACGATGCCATTCTGTTTGAGGAAGTGTTTTATATGAAGCATGAAAATCTTTTTGTAAGGCGACTCGATATGTTCTATAACATCATGAATGAGTATGAGGTCGAACTTGCCTGTTTCAGTTTTGGGAACTTCTGCAAGGAGGAAGTCTTGGCAGATAAATATCCCTTGCTGATGGTGTTCTGAAAAGAAAGTCTGTGCTTCTTCAATGCGCTTCTGGCAGATGTCTATTCCTGTCACTTGACAGCCTTTTTCTGCGAAGGGAAGCAGGTTACCTCCCTCGCCACAGCCGATTTCCAAGATACGGGTATCAGGTGAAAGCGTAATAACAGCTTTCACATAGTCAAAGTAGAACTCGCGGGCTGTGTTTACTAACTCGCAGAAGTATTGTTTCCTGTTAAGATGTCTCTGTTGCATTGTCTTTTCTTGTTTCGCTTCTCTATAGGGATAGATACCACAAAGCAAGAAAAGACTGCACGGTTTCGGATGGGAAATTACCATGTGATGCGGATTCCCAATGGCAACAAGAACGTGAACGGATGCTCTGTACGATAAGTTTCAATGCCGCCGCCAGTCGGGATGTAGTATTGCAGGCTTGGCTCGGCGAACAGGCCGACGTTGGGCGTGAGGTTGTACTGCAGGCCGAGACCTGTGCCTACCGACCACTGCCACGGGGCGTGGAGCTTAGATTCTTCGTTAAGTTCCATCCTACCATTGACAAAGTAGCTGGTGCTGAGCGGCGCATAGACGGGAATATCCATTGTCACGCCAAAGTTGCCGTAGAGATTCCATAGCTTACCATTATATATATTATATGTGCCCTTCAGCGGGATGCCGAGGTAGTGGATGGTCTGCTGCTCGTTGATGGTGTTGCCGTTTGTGCCCATCTCGAACTCAGACTTCAGACGGCTGTAGCTCAGGCCTGTTTCCAGACCGAAGCGATTATTCATTTGGTATTTTAGGGCCAATGAGAAAGTAATAGGCATATAATGATGGCTCTTGCGCTCAATCTTGCCATCGCTTGGCTGATTGGCATTGTTCCGTGCTATGTTCAAGAGAATATTGTGCTTGTGACTATCTCCCTCACCGGGATATTTCGATAAATAGTCAGCATAGTCGCTCCAACTGTCGAAGATGGCGGGAATTAGCTGAGTGGAAGTTATATCAGTCTTAACCATACCAGCGAAAACAGACGGACGGCTATCCCGTCTGTCACCCATACCGCCAGTATATGCCAAATCCAGCGACCACTTAGGTTGTTTGCTCTTAACCTCCGTTGGCTGTTCTGGGAGCAGGTCGGCGATATGCGTGTCGTTGTTGCGGCGGATATCGGGCAATGGCTTGTCCTCGTGTATGGTCGTGACCGTATCCGTCTGTTCCATACGTTGCGGAATTGTGTCGCCCGCTGTCATCGAGTCGGCTTGCTGATGATTGATGGGCACCACCGCCATCCTGAGCGTTGTGTCTCTCGGCACGTCGGGAATTACAGGACGAACTACGGGCGGCTTCTTCGTCTCGTCCTGCTTCGTTGCTATCGGTTTGGTTTCATCGGGTTGCTTGTCAGTCCTGAGCAAGAAGTAAGTGACGGGCAGCAACAACGGCAGTAGCCACAACAGCCAGTAATGGGCGAGCGACTTTTGCAGCATCTTCTTCGCCCTTGTTAGTTGTGACGATGACGAGTGGGCAGCGATACCCATGATTTCAGCAATCTCCTTGTGCGACATTTCCTCAATGACCGCCAGCCGGAACACCTGGCCGTAGCCGTTTGGCAGCGCATCGACAGCCGCCATTAGTTCGGCCATCGTCGGCAGTGGCTTTTCGTCTGCTGGCGTGGCGTCCTGAGCCAATTCTTCCTCAGTAAGCGCGGCAAGCGAAAGCATCTGCGGCTCGTGGTGACGCTCCATGTAGCGCAGGGCTACGTTGGTCGTGATGCTCGTCAGCCACGACTCGAAGCGTCGCGGATTGCGTAGTTGTTCCATCTTGGTAAAGGCCAGCAAGAAAGCGTCGTGCGCCAGTTCCTCCGCCACGCGGCGGTCGCCCACGATGCGTTGGCATATCCCCGTCATCTGCCGGTGATATGCCTTATACAGGCTTCCGAGTGCTGTCTCGTCACCCTGTCGCCCCCGCTCTATAAGATGTTCTATGTCCATCGGAAACACTCCTTGGACGATTGGTGCTCACTATCGTCTCTACTATCATTGATACCACTTTTCCAAAAAGACTGCACAGCCACCCGCATTTTTTTGATAGTTTTTACATTCTTTAGCAGAAAAAAGTTTGTTTCTTACCTGTAGACAGGTGTGGGGAAGGTAATGGTACTGGGGATGTAGAAGTCGTCGGAGAGGGTGCGGCCGTCTATTTGTTTGGTCAGGCGGTAGTG
>JAGCNQ010000084.1 GCA_017645845.1 Bacteroidaceae bacterium | reverse complement strand
CGCACTGATGGTTTGACGAATTTGCGTTGGACAAGTTCGTTCGCAAGACTCGCCAAAGCATTGTTCTCTGCATATTCGCGCCATTGCTGCGAGAGGTTGGGATTGGCTCGAAGAATGGAGTCGTTGTATGCCTCCATGCGTCGCAGTTCTTTCTCCACGGCATCCAGCACAAAGGCATCCGTCTTGTCTTCCATTTCATAACAGTCAATATCACAAACAGCCGGCTCGTGATTCAGGACTTCATTCGTGAGTGAACCTTCGCCGCCGCTGCTTGTAACCTTGACCGACTCGCCGTCAAGCTCCACGTCGTACGTCTCTCCAGGCCTCAGCAAAAGGTGCGTATAGACGACACAAACGGAAGAAATGTCCGAGAGAGGCACTTCGACCTCGAACCGCCCAAGGCTGTCGAGCTCGAGTGGCACCCATGTCGGGAAGTACGCCTGCAAGGGGTTGTAGTAATCGACAGTGAGTTGGTTCCTTGCCCATTCAGGCAAGTTGACAATCCGACCGCGTATCAAAGCCGATGTCTGTGCCTGCCCTGCCATAGCACAGAGGGCAAGCAGGATGGTTATGAGTTGTCTTTTCATTTCAATACTTTTTCTATTTCTTCTTTGATTGTGTCCAAGCCCGGATAGCCGACGATGGTGTAGGTCTGCTTGCCGCTTGCGTCATAGATGGCGTATGTGGGGAAGCCGTCCGACTTATACTTATTCTCCATCAGGTACTCGCATTGCCCTTTCGTCAGGTAATAGTGGTCGCCCGAGATGTCGCCTATCATCTTCTTCCAGTCTTCGTAGGGCGAGGCAGGCGAGGTGATATAGACAAACTCGATGTCCTTGTCCTTCAACTCTTCTTTCATCGGTGCCATCTTCTGATGCCCATAGCGGCAAGGACCGCACCATGTCGCCCAGATGTCGATGAGGACGGCCTTGCCCTTGTACTTGCTGAGGATGGTTTGCAAAATGTCTTCGGGAGCAACGTCTGTCATATCGAGATAGTGAACATTGTCTGTCAAGTCCTTTTGGTTGGCGACAATAGTCTTACGGTATTCCTCAACAGCCTGGTCGTATAAAGCAGAGAGAGTCTTGTCCTCAATCAGAGGCTTCGAGACCTTCTGCCCGTCAAGCACCTTGGGCAAGTAATAACAATAGCGGGCGAGGTCGGCATTGATGCCACGAGCATCCTTATCCATTACATAATAACGACTTGACTCTACAAACCCCCAATTGAATTCGGCCTTCGGGGTATGCAAGCCGCTCATGTGGTGCTTGAACATGTGTTCTGTAAAAGCTGGCTCCTTAGATAAAGAGTCGATTGTCTCGCCGTGATAGTCGAAAGGATAAGAGCCGTTGTAAGTCCTTTGTATCATCACTTCCTTCAATGCCTTGCTATACGGAGAGTTGTCCATGAGCTTTGCAAAGCTTTCGCAGTATTCGTCGTAGTCGCGAATCAACTCATCTACCGTTGTGGCTGTTGCTTTCATGGGTTGCTCATTATCGTTTGGGTCAACTTGCATCTGGTAATACTCCCTTGCGAACTTGGCAAAGTAACCTTTATAGCCCACGAACTTGTTGCCTTTGAAAGTGTCGTCCTTCAGCATATCGACAAGAACTGTTATCTCTTTGCCTGGCACAAGATATAAGGTACAATTGGAACTCCACGGGAAGTTACTCATGTGGAACCATACCGTTTGCGGAAAGCCAACAGGCAGACTTATCTCTGCCTCGCCGTCGTCATTCATGCGGAAATCAACATCTTTAGGAACTGTTGGATTCTTCAGGTCAACGTATTGTGCCTTCAGCCGTGGCTTCATGCCCTTACGATAGTTAAGCGCCTTGAAGCGGACGGTGGCAGGCTCCTTGCTGTACTTCAAATCCTCCAACTGGTCTTCTTCTGCATAGTCGGCACGATACTCGGCAGGCACTGGCGCAGCAGGCATCGTGTAGGTTGAGTCGTGGATGCCAAAAACCTTGAAGTCGCCGTCTCTTAAGCCTTCCAGGAAATCGAACTCCTTTGTCTTCATGGGCAGAGGCTCGAAGTGGAGTACGAACTCTTGTTCTCCTTTGTCGCCTAAGGTAAACCTTTCGCCAAGTGTTATGCTGTCGGCGCTGACGATGGGATATGTTTTTCCGCCCGACTGCAAGTAGCTTCCCTTTGCGATGCTGAACCAATATCCTGGCATGTATTGATAGCGTGCATAGAGCATCGTCTCTTGTTTCGTCAGTTCAACCTTATCTATTAAAAGAAAGTCCGCTCGGTTAAGTGCCTTTGCTGGATTTTTCCATACTATGGTTTTAACTTTTGCCTGACTCGTCATAGCAACGAGAGCAAGCAGGATGGTGATAAACTTTCTCATTGTTTCTATTGGTTGTTTAGGATGAATTCGCTTGGGGGGTTATCAAAGTGTGCCGGAGAATGATATCTTTCTACTGTGCTTCAGAACGAGGTTTCTTGTTAAGGCGCCAGGTGACGTGGAAGAGGGCATAAGATGGAACGACGTTGTAGAATGTCTCGGAGCGGCCCTGGGCATCGATAGAGTGGCGGACGTTGGAAAGTTGTCCGAGCATGTCGAAGCCGTCGAGCTGGAGGAGCAAGTTTCCATGCAGAAGACGCTTGGTGATGCGGGTGTTCCATACAAGTTCATTGATATTCATCGTATTGTCGATATACCCGCGACGGGAATACATCGTCAGGTCGGTGGAGAGCTGGAAATTCCAAGGAAGTTCGACCTGAGCGCTTAAGCTGTAGTCAAAGTCGAAGACGTTAATTGTAGTGAAGTCCGTCCTTGCACTGGTTGAATGTTGGTAGTGGAGGTCGCCCTTGGCAGTAAAGTCAAGTTTGTCGGTGGGCTTCCATGTAAGGGAGAGCTCATTGTCGAGATAGTTCGAGGCAACTGTACTACGCGTTTGGTTCATCAAATCTACGCTATGGCTGTAGTGATGGCTAAGGGACTGCTTGAGACGAAAACGTTCTTTATGGTCAAGAGGGAAGTCAACACTGCCGGAGGTATAGGTGTTCCAGTTGCCGTCGATGTTCTGTGGCGTCCTCGTCATTACACCTGTTGAAAGGTCATAGATGGTTGCTGTAGCGACTGCATCCTGCGTAACGTCGAAGTTGAAAGAACCACTGACAAGTGTGCGGCGCAACTTCTCGCTGTAGCTGCTGTAGATGCTATGAGAGCGCGAGGGACGAAGGCCTGGATTTCCGAGCTGTATGTTAAGCGGGTCGCTGTCGGTTCGTATATTAAGCATACTGCGCATTGAGGGCTGAGTCACGCTTGTACTATAATAGGCAAACACCGTGCGATTGGTCTTGGGGCGGCTGTGATAGAAGTTCAGGTTTGCCGAGAGGCTGGTGGTGCGGCGGCTCATCGTGGTATCCACCTGCGACCCCTGCCAATAATCGAGCGACTCGTGACTGATAGGCAAAGAGAGGCTGGCACTAAGGTAATTCATCGTCCCTGTGGAGTCATTGTGATGACCGAAATTATAACTAACCTCGGGCTGGTTGGTTATGGTTTTGCTGCGGGAAAACTGGCTATTGTCGGCGTCGAGTGTCCGTAGCATCTCCTCGGTCGATGGCAAGGTGCCGAGTGGATGACTGTCTATATTCTTATGCGACCATTCTTCTATCTGATTCAGGAGGTATAGGCTTCTGTTGCTTTCCGAATCATTATAGGAGAATCTGTCGGAGAACTCTATGGAATGGCTGTGCTTCTTATCGAGGGTGAAGGTCAACTCAGGTGTAAGAGTGGCATTGTGAGTGCGGTCGATGTCGGGGCGATAACGATTGCGGAAGTCGGACTCTGCCGCCGTTTTGGGGTAGTCCAGGAGGTAATGCTCGAAGACGTCCTCATATCGGTCGCTGAAGCGATACCCGTAGTTCATGGAGAAGTTTATATAATCATTATGGGCAGGGCTGACATTGAAGAAGCCGCCGTTCTGCAGGCTGATGTGGCGGCCTATTCCATGTCTGTCCGAGGTAGTGCGGTTTAGGGCATAGTGGCGCAGAAGATAGCCGGCGTATGGAGTCATCAGACTATCCATCCAGGCCTTCCCCCACCCCGCAGCGACGTCTTCGGAAAGTGTAGCACTGGCAGACTTGGAGTAGTTGGACCAGTGCAGATACTCTAGCGAGGTCCGGTGGTTGAAATAAAGGTCCTTGAATGTCTCCCATAAGGTTCCGGGCTTACGAAGGCGCAGATTGTGCTCCGTATTCATACGGTAGTCGTAGCTGCGCCTGTTGAAGAAAGAGCGGCCGAAAGTGTTATTGCCGCCCGCGAGGAAAGTCTCGTAGGAGGAGTGGTTAGCATCGTTAGCATCGGAGTAGGTTCCCTTGATGCTGCCCTGATATCGCAGGTCTTCGCCCTTCTCATAAAGTCCATTTGCTCCGAGGGTGTAGCTTGTGGTAAGTCCCTGCGCCTGGGTAAGCGGCGACCACTCGCCCTTCTCACCTGGCGTGCGGTAGTCGCTCAGGTTGTTGGCATTGGCAAAGATGGCAATGCGCGAGTTGGTGGAATATCTCATTGCAAAGGCTCGCCCCAGGAAGGGAGGGGCTTTTGTCTGCTCTTTGAAGGAGTCTTCCTCAGTGCCGAAACGCATCCCGGCACCTCCTTCCGCATTCGCCAACCATGCCGTATTATAGTCACGTTTAAGGCGAACATCCATCACGATTTCCTTCTGAGTCGTCTTCTCTCTGATAGTACCCTTCACGCCTTCCGGAGTACGTTCATAGCTGCGGATATCCTTCACCATGTAGGAAGGCATGTTATCCAAGAGCAGCTCGCGGTCGCTGTCGAAGAAGTCCTTTCCATTAAGCAAGAGCGCATCGACTTTACGTCCGTTTACGGTAATCTCGCCGCCATTGTGCAACTCAACACCAGGTAGTTTCTTGATAAGAGCGTCGAGCATCGACCCTTCGGCCATCGAGAAAGCGTCAGCGTCATAGACAAGTGTGTCGCCATCCATATAGAACTTAAGTTTTGTGGCCTTCACGACCAACTCGTCCATGACAGTAGTAGAATCTCCGTCCGACATCATGCCCGACCTGCCGGGCTTATTGATACGGCGCAGGTAAATGGGCTTTAACTCGCGGTAGCTCTCCCGCTTATACATCTTCGGTATGTCGAAAGGAGCATAACGGGTCTGGTATCCCTTGGCCTCCAGGCGAAGCAGATACTGGCCCGTCTCGTGGATGGGTATCGAGACGTAAGTCATTTTGCGGTCGTCGAACTCATAGCCATCCACATGAACTGTATCTATGAAGCTGCTGTCAGCGGCACGGAGCAGCGTAGCCTTCAGGCTGTCGATTCCTTGATGAGTCAGGTGGTCGGCAATGCTGGCAAAAACAGACAGTTCCCGCTGCTTCGTCTTCGTGGAATCACTTGCTTCCTGGGCAGCAGCACGTATGGAAGTGCCACAGACCAGGAAGGCAATCAGGGCGGCGATGACGGTTTGTTTCATGTAGTTATTCTATGTTTAGTGCCTTCTTGATGAGCGGCTCCAGTTCCTCGGCTTCGGTTGAGGTGGAGAGGATGATACCGTCGCGGTCAACAAGGAACATAGCCCCACCTCCTTGACCTGCCCCATTCTTCTCCCAAATATGGTTTTCTTGGTTTAGCTCCAGCAACGATGCCCAAGGATAGCCGTCTTGCTTCATGGCTTCCTGCATGTCTTCAACACGTCGCTCCGCAGCAATGGCGAGGATGGTGAAACCTTTGTCCTTGTACTTCTCATAAATGGGAATCATAGCCTTGCTGTGCCTACGACAAGGCCCGCACCACGATGCCCAGAGGTCAACGAGCACGACCTTGTCTCTCATAAGCGACGAAACAGATACGAGTTTGCCGTCCGTGTTGCGTACCTGATAGTCGATATAAGGCTTGCCGGGCTTCAGTTTCCATGCTGCTTCGTGTGTTCGAATGACGCTATGTACAGGGTCTTTAGGATGGAAGTTCTCGTAGGTGGCATGATAAATGTCCATCAGCTTGGTTTTCTGTTCGTCGAAGCGCTTGCTTGTATAGCTCATCTGGTGGGCAAAATCGTAGAGGGCATAAAGCATGGGGTTGGTCTTGTAGTACTCGTTCTCCCAAGTTCTGTAGGCAAAGTAGAGCTGCTCGTACTCGTTATCATACTTTTCGCTCTGTTTCATCAGCAGCGAGTCCTCCTCCGGGTTCTTCCCCTGTGCAATGAGTTCTTCCGCACGAGGCCGCAGCTCCGTATCTCTCTTCTTCGATATCTCTTTCATCTTGCCAAGGTAAAGCTTCTCCGCTTTTGCATCCATTTTGACCTTCTGCATCTGTTCGCGACCACCGCTAATAACCTTCCAACTGTTCTCGTCGAAGAGCAACTCTACCGTTGCTTTGTTCTCGACGAGGAATTCGCCTGTCATCCACGCGCCTTTGTCGTGCTGTTCTTCGAGGAAGACGTTGTAGAGGCACATCTTGTCAGTCTCAACATCGCAAGCAAAGTTTCCTTTTTCGTCTGCCTTTGTTTTGATGTAATTGTTAGAAGAGCGGAGGTCAACGGAGACTGGACATACGATGATGGTCGTTCCTTGCGTTTGGTCTTTCAGTTCGCCTTCAATGTGGCACTTGATTTGTGCCTGTGCCGCCACCCAGACGAAAGCAAGCAGGATGATGATGATTTGCCTTTTCATAAGTAAATTCATTTTCAGTTATATTTTTTAATTGTTATTTGTTCATTTCTCATTAATTTGTCGTACCTTTGCGGCATGAAACATAATTATAGAACTATGACAGCAACAGCACAGTTGAACACCGCCCTCAATCGTGAGATTTGGAAGATGAGGGGAAGCGAGCTGGCCATGCAGAAGATGCTTGAAGCTGCAAGGTTGATACGGTTGATGTATGTACATCCGACGGCGCTGGCCAATTTGGAGTCCATACAGGAGCAGAAGGAAGAAGAAGAGGCCGAGCGGCAGTTCCGCAGTTTGCGCGGCTGCTGGGCAGACGACCCAGAAGATGCTGACCGTATCGCAATAGCCATCCGCGAAGCCAGAGAGCAGGACATGGTTCGTGAAATAACGCTTGATGATTGAAGATTATGGAGAAGTATATGCTCGACACCAACTCTTGGATAGAGTACTTCAAGAACCTGAGCAGCGTGGCTGACCGTGTAGATGCCCTGCCACGCACACAGCTCTGCGCCTCGGAGATAACGGTGGCCGAACTGATTTACGGTGCATACAACAGCAAGAACTTCGAGAAACACTATCGCGAGGCGATGTGGTTGAGGAACAACATTGAAATATATCCCATTTCTGATGCTCTCGACGACTATGGTGACATTCGCTTTGCCACCAAGCGCAAGGGCAATTCCATCGGCCAGTTCGACTTGCTTATCGGTGCTACTGCCCGTCATTACGACCTCATCGTTGTCACAGACAACGTGAAAGACTTCTCGCCCATGCCTGGTGTGAAAGTTGAGAATTGGGTGGAGCGCCCAAACGAATGACATACTCATCCCTCTCCCCGCCAAGGCCGAGAGGGATGATTGTATCTGTATGTCTTGTTGGTGGGGCATTGTGTTTTATTTTTTTGCCTTTGCCCGAGTTTATTTTCTTTTGTCTTTGGATGCAGTGAGTTTTTTTCAGCGCGTTTTGACTCGCACGGGACGAATGGAGTGACCTGTGTAGCGAACGGAGCAGCTCGTCCCGATATAATTTGAACTGTCATCGTCCGAGCCGGCTTTTAATGCGCGGTACTTTTTGCCTCGTTAAACGTAATACCATTTATTATTATAAACGCGCGTGGAAACGAAATGTTAACTGATTTTGTGTTAAAATATCTTAAAGCTGCCGTTCTTCGTTCTTTTTGCCTTTGTTGGTGGCTGGGCGTGTTTAATTAAAAGCTCCCGCATCATCGCGACGCAGGAGCAGGGTGGCGCACCGATTTATTAACTTCTAAAAACCAAATTGTGCTTTACTTCTTGTCCTCCTTTGGCTCCATGCCTTTGAGATAGACCTTCTCTCCGTTGATGTAGCTCTTTAGGATGGCATAGTCGCAAGGAACCCAGCGGTCTCCTTTGTTTCGGAGGGAAAGAATGTGGTAGCCGTCGTTGTCAAACATACAGCTAAGAAAGTACTCGTCATCGTCATCACCATAATCCACGCCCTCGACAACATCTTCAAGGTTTATGTACGAGAAGTGCGAGGTGAACTTATACCTGTAAGGCTGTTCAGGATGGTTGTTGATATAGTCGTAAGCCAGCGCGATGAGCTGCTTGTAAAGTTCCTCCGCCTCTTCCTTATGCTTTGCAGGGATGAAATAATGTGTGCCTGTCGTCAAGCCTAAAGAGGGCTTTTTGCTACTCTCTGTCATTTGTATCAGTCCGCCATCTTTGCTCACTTCGTCCTTGAAGCCCTCATCGTGCCTCCAATAGACGGGATAAGTCTTTGCTCCTTTCAGCTTCTTGAACGATTTCAGCACCGGCTCTATCTGTGCCTCAAAGGCCTCGATGTCGAAAGGCTTCATATCGTCCCAAGTGATGCCGTTGGGAATGGAATAGAGATGGGTGTACTGCCCTTTCTCCACATTACCTTCCTGCCAACTGTCGTAACCTCTGCTATAGTCGAAATTGGCAATCTCGCGAGCACTAACAAGCTCCCAACGATATGTGAAGGTAGCGGGAGGGAAGAGAAGCGTGTCGCCCTCTTCGCGGAAAGCCAGCGTGTATTTGATGGTGTCGATATCTCCCTTGTGATATTCGTAAGTGTAGCTCTCCGACGCGTCTTTGCCGAGAAGAGCGAAGGTAAGGCGAATGGAATCGAGCATATTGACAACCCTCTGATGACGGGCGGCATTGATGCTGTCATACGATTCGATGACGCGCTGCCTTGCTGCCTCACTTATCTTCTCGTCGAAGTTGAAGTGAGGTGTCTTGGAAGTGACTTCGCTAAACCACGTGTACCATTGGTGCTCGATGCCTCTGCCTGTGCAGTTCAGTTGCCTGTGGCTGATGCGGACGGCACTTTTCTTCTGCATGAACTCCTCCAATCGAGTGAGCCGCTCGTTGGGCTTCTGCGTGTAGGCAGAACTTGTGATTGCTGCCAAAAGGATAGCTGAAAGTATCTTTTTCATAATGATGAAGTTATTGTTCGATTAATAATGCTACTTCTTGCGAAAGACGCTCGCCCCTTGAACGGATGTCCTGCGCTTGAGCGGCCGCAATGAGATGAATATTGAGGTCTTCGCTTAACATAGGCTCAGGCGATACAGTGGATTGATACTCCTGTTTCGTTTCTTCCTGTACGAGCTCTGCTTGGGGCCTGTCAGGCCTATGAACCTTCTTGGGTTTTACGGGAGATTTAACCTCTACAAGGTCTTCGACTAAAGTCTCAGGTGCAGGCGGCACATCTTCTCTGGCAATTTGTTGTTCTTTAACCACAGGTTCTTCTAAAGCAAGCTGCTGTTCATCTTTTACAGTTCTTTGTAGAACTAAGAAAAAGGCAACAAAGCCTGCAGCACAAGCTGCCACAGCCACCCAGCGTTTCAGCGGCAAGACCTTGGCTGGTTGTTTTTTAAGAACGCCCTTTTGTTGGAACCCACTAAACATTAATGCGTAGGCTCTCCACTCCTCGGGGATATCTTCTGTCGAAGCAAAGAAGTCTGCCAGATGCCGCTCCTCCTGCTCCGAGGTCATGCCTTCCATGAAGCGGTCGAGCAATTGCTGTAT
>JAGCNQ010000083.1 GCA_017645845.1 Bacteroidaceae bacterium | reverse complement strand
CTGTGTAGTTATCTATGTAGTTATCTTCCCACTCTCATCATTAATGGGAAGTAACTTGGGAAGAAAATCCATTGCGAAAATCTTCGTTGCGATTTATTTCGCAATAAAAAAGTGACGCAAGCGCCACTTCTTATTTTTTAATACTCATCCTCGTTGAAGAGGAAGTCTTCCTTGGTGGGATAGTCTGGCCAAACGTCTTCTATAGTTTCATAGACTTCACCTTCGTCCTCCATTTCGGTCAGGTTCTCTATGACCTCAAGGGGAGCACCACTACGGGTAGCATAGTCAATCAGTTCTTCTCGGGTTGCGGGCCAAGGAGCATCCTCCAGCTTTGAAGCTAATTCCAATGTCCAGTACATATCTTATCTTCTATTTACGTTTTGTCGATTCACTATTTAGGATTAAATAAGAAAGGAGAATTCCTTAATCTTTAATCATTCATCCTTAATCTTCTTTCCTTATTTCCTTCTTTTGGGCTGCAAAGATACAATAATTTTTTAAATCATCATCATTTCTTCCATAAAATTTCTTCTGTTCCCTGCAAAAAGTTTAACCGAAGCGCAAGAACATAGAAATAATCACTCAAACGATTGACGTATGCAAGGAGTTGAGGACTGACTGGCTCTGTGGCATTGAGGGCAAGAATACGCCGTTCGGCACGACGGCAGACGGTACGGCAGACATGAGCAAAGGCAGCTGCCCGACAACCTCCTGGCAGGGTGAAACCTCGCCACTTGGGCAAGCCCTCCGCAGCGCGGTCGATGCTACTTTCCAAGTCTGTAACATCATCTGATGAGATAACGGAAGAAAGTGTATGAGACGATTCTGCTTCTGTAGCCAGCTGGGCGCCGACCACAAAAAGGCAGTTCTGGATGCCGATGAGACAATCCCTGTCAACTGGCTCTGTAACGTATGTCAGCAGCAAGCCGACCTGGGCATTCAATTCGTCGATGGTGCCGTAGCTCTCAAGGCGGGCACATGCCTTATCGACGCGCTTCCCGCCGACAAGCGATGTAGTGCCGGTATCACCGGTCTTGGTATAAACTTTCATGATTAGGGGGTTAGTAGGTTAGTGGCTAATTTGTTTAATAGCTTAATGGGTTAGTAGGTTAGTAGGTTAATAGCTTAGTGGCTTATTTGTTTAATAGCTTAATGGGTTAGTAGCTTAGTAGGTTAATAGGTTAGGGGCTTAGAATTATGAATTGTTAAAAGTTGACTATATAGTATTGTTTGTTGTATTGTGGGTCGAAGAAAGCTATGCCGAGGTCGTAGAGGTCGAAACTGATGACTGACGGCAGGTCGCGGAACCACTGACGATGGCGATGCAGGTTGTCAAGCAGAAGCACGGAGTTCTGACCGAGGTGATTCAACGCTTCGTCCGAAGGTTCCCTGAGCAAGCACATACTCACCTCTCCCACAGGCCATTGGCATTGTATATTTGCACTGCAGCAGCCGCTCAGCAAATAGCGCTTCTCCCACCAAGCATCGCGAGGCAACACGATGATTTCCGGCTGAAGATGATTGGCCAGGCGCAGCAACAAATGGAAACCCTTACGCTGCCTCAGACGCATAGAAAGAGGCAATTCCCTGTCCAGTTCCCTGTATGCATAGTAGGGATGACGCTCGTAGATGACATCCGTTATGAAACGGAAGGCAAAGGGACTGTGCACGCCATATCCGCAACGATGACGAAAACGGGACAACCAGACGATAGGATTGGTGACTTTTTGCATAACTCGACCACAAAAATAAGGATATTTTCTGTAACTTTCAAGCAAGAGCGACATTTTTCTTCGATTTTCTTTTGCCAATATCATAAAATAAATGTAACTTCGAGGCGGAAAACTAATAAAGTTGACTAGTAAAAGAATAAACAAGTTGACAAGTAAGTTGTTTTTCTGCCTTCTGCTTCTTGTCACTCAGGTGCGCGCTGCCGTCTATGAAGCGAGCGAATATTTCGTGGCTCCGCAGATGTGGGACAATTCAGGACGATTGCAGGCTCTTGTGGATAAGGTGCACAGCGAGGGCGGTGGCACCATTCAGCTCGGAACAGGCGAATACATCTTCCGCTCGACGGTAAGATGGCGTTCAGGAGTCTGTATGCAAGGTGCTTCGGTGCACAGCACCGTGCTCAAGATGGTGGGTACCAGCAACTGGTCGCTTTTCATCGGGGAGAGCACGAAGCAAGGCAACTTCCCTGCTATCGAGAGTGTGCGTTTCGAACACTTCACAGTCGATGCCTACCAGATGAAACCAACCTCCTATTCCACCGATTGTAAAGCTTTCAATATACGTCCGCTGACGGATGCTGTCTTCGATGACCTCGTATTGCGTGGCACACCCGCCACAGCTCTCGGCGTTGACTTCCTCAATCGAGTATTGATAAATAATGTACGCGTGATAGAGGGCGGACGCAATTGGTCGGAAGGCAAGGGCGGCGGCAGCGGTATTGGCATCGGGCTGCGCGGTTACGAGGACGAGAACTTCATCATAACGAACTGCATCTGCGTAGGTTGCGGCAACAACGGCATTTTCGTCGAAGACCAGTCGCGTTTTGGAAACGGAGTGAACGGACGGACTCCGATGACCGAAGGCAAAGGACAAATCATCCGGAGCAATATTGTCAAAAACGGCCGTAATCACGGCATCAGCATACAGGGTGCCCGCCACATCAGCATCCTCGACAACCTCTCCTACGGCAACGCGGGAGCAGGATTCTACGGCAACTATTTTATGAGCGACGTCCTCATCAGCGGCAACCAACTGCTCGACAACCGCTGGGGTATCTACATCTGCCCGGCCAGCAATGTGAAGGGTTTCGATGGCATAGGAGAGTTCCACGACATAACCATACAAGGCAATGTCCTTCGCCGAAACCAGATTCCACTCCAAATAGATGAATCTATTAAAGGAGTAGAGATTAAGGATTAAAGATAAAAAAGTGAGAGAATAGTTTTAATAACCCTTTTTATTAACCAAACTGCCCAAGGCCCTGCATAGCAGTTCCCTCGTCTTTACAGGAGAGGGTTAGGGAGAGGGTCGAATTTATGAAAAAATTATTTGCTTTGGCAGCTTTTGCAGCTGCAATGGTTTTCAGTGCTTGCACTGGTAACAAGACAGTAGAGGAAGACCTCGATTTCGAGAAAGCAACTCCCGAAGCAGTCGTAAGCGCACTCGCCGAAAAGTTGCAGACTGGTGACGCTACAGTTATCAAGACTGCTATTGAGACAGTTCAGACTCAGTTGAGCAAGCTCCTTGAAGGTACAGACGTAACAAAGATTACCGAGTACACAAACAAGATTAAAGCCTTCATTGAGGAGAATGCAGAGACTTTGAAGGGCTTCAACATCGATGTAGCTCCTCTTGCTGCTGTATTCGACCAAGCTGCTGCAATACCTGGCGTTGCTATTGATGGAGCTCAGAATGCTGCAGAAGATGCTGTTGATGGTGCAATTGATGCTGCACAAGACGCTGTCGATGGTGCTGTTGACGCAGTAGAAGGCGCTGTAAACGATGCAGTTGATGCTGCAAAGGGTGCTGTAAACGATGCTGTTGACGCTGCAAACAAGGCTGCCAACGATGCCGCTGACGCTGCAAATAAGGCCGTAGAAGATGGAAAGGCAAAGACAAACAAAGCCATCCAGGACGCAGCCGACAAGCTGAAACTCTAAAAGTAGTTCATTTAGAGACTATTAACGCAAGAGCCGTCCACAAGGGGCGGCTCTATTTTTATCTATAAATCAGCAAGTATTTTTCACTTCCTGCACCTCGGCACTCAGGTCGGAGTAGAGCGGCACTCAGGTCGGAGTAGAGCGGCGATCAGGTCGGAGTAGATGAAAAGCCACTTTACTCCATCGTCAGCTTACCATCCTTTGCATCGACCTTGATGGGGAGATTACGGTCGAGTCGGCCTGCCAGGAGAGCCTTGGAGAGGTCGTCGAGCAAGAGGTGCTGGATGGCACGTTTCACTGGACGGGCTCCGAAGTCAGGGTCATAGCCTTCGTTTGCAAGAAGGTCAATAGCATCGTCGGTAATCTGCAGCGTCAGGCCATTCTCACGCAGCATCTTCTGAACATTCTCAACCTGCAGGCGGACGATCTGCTTCACTTCGCCCCAATTGAGCGGATGGAAGACGATAATCTCGTCAATACGGTTGAGGAACTCGGGACGGATGCCTCTCTGGACAAGCATGTCGCGCACATCCTGCTCTCCCTTGTCGAGGTCGGAGCCTGTCAGCAGGTTGCTCGTCATGATGATGATGGTGTTCTTGAAGTTGACGGTTCGGCCCTTGGAATCCGTAAGTCGTCCGTCATCGAGTACCTGCAACAGAGTGTTGAAAACATCGGGGTGCGCCTTTTCTATCTCATCGAAGAGAACAACCTGGTAGGGCTTACGGCGTACAGCCTCGGTGAGCTGACCACCTTCGTCATAGCCAACATATCCTGGAGGGGCACCTATGAGTCGTGTTACGCTGAACTTCTCCTGATACTCACTCATATCGATACGTGTCATCATCGATTCGTCATCGAAAAGGTACTCGGCAAGTGCCTTTGCCAGTTCCGTCTTACCCACACCGGTTGAACCGAGGAAAATGAAGGAACCGATAGGACGTTTGGGGTCTTGAAGGCCTGCACGGCTACGACGGACGGCATTGCTGACTGCAGCAATTGCTTCCTCCTGACCGATGACTCTGCGATGCAGTTCCTCTTCAAGATGCAGCAGTTTCTCCGTCTCGCTGGTTTGCATCTTGCTGACTGGAATACCAGTCCAACGGCTCACCACATCGGCAATATCATCGGCAGTTACCTCGTCGCGAAGCAGTTTATTGCTGACAGCGGAACTTTCTTTAAGTTGTTTTTCAAGTTCAGGCAGCTTTGAGTAACGAATCTCCGCAACACGGGCATAGTTGCCGTCGCGCTCAGCCTGTTCAGCTTCCTGCCGGAGCTGTTGCATCTGGTCCTTGAACGTCTGAATCTTGTCAGCCTGATGCTTCTCATCTTCCCACTGCTTGCGCATCGCGGTTTCCTGTTCGCGCAAGCCTGAGATTTCCTTCTCGATGTTGGCGAGTTTGGTCCCCTCCCCCTCGGAGGAGGAAGGGAGGGGACTGTTGCTTTCACGGCGTATAGCCTCCCTTTCAATTTCAAGCTGAGCCAGACGACGACTGATTTCGTCAAGTTCCTCAGGCACAGAGTCACGCTCCATACGAAGCTTTGCTGCGGCCTCGTCCATCAGGTCGATAGCCTTGTCGGGCAAGAATCGCTCGGTAATATAACGTTGCGAGAGCTGTACGGCAGCAATGACAGCATCGTCCTGGATACGTACCTTATGATGGTTTTCGTAGCGCTCCTTCAGGCCTCGCAGAATGCTGATGCTGGAAAGGGTGTCGGGCTCATCCACCATTACCGTTTGGAAGCGTCGCTCCAGAGCCTTGTCCTTTTCGAAGTACTTCTGGTATTCGTCGAGGGTTGTAGCACCGATGCTGCGCATCTCGCCTCGGGCAAGGGCAGGTTTCAGTATGTTGGCAGCATCCATCGCTCCTTCGCCCTTACCGGCTCCGACAAGCGTATGAATCTCATCGATGAAGAGGATGATACCGCCTTGACTCTCGGTCACTTCCTTGACAACGCTCTTCAGTCGTTCCTCAAACTCGCCCTTGTACATTGCACCCGCAATGAGAGCGCCCATATCAAGGCTGTAGAGTTGTTTATTCTTGAGGTTTTCGGG
>JAGCNQ010000082.1 GCA_017645845.1 Bacteroidaceae bacterium | reverse complement strand
ACGATAGTCGCACAAGTGTGCCACATTTACAAATCAAAAATCCACGCAATAACCAAATACAACTTACAATACTAAACTTGCGAGCAGCAGAAAGCCAACGACAACCCAAAACAAGCAGCCCAAACTCGTAGAACATCCATCCCATAGGAAATCAAACACCACGCCCAGCCCCTTCAGCACCCAGCCCAGCAGCCCGCCGCCAATGAAGACCATCAGGATGACGAGAAGAATGCCTATGACAGCAAGGATTTCCATCTGTTTACATATTATTCTGAATTTTGAATTATTTTGTAACGACTAAGTCAGACTCTGGATTCTTCTTGGGTCTGCCGCGTTTACGCCCGACTTTTACGGACTTGTATCCAGGTTCGCATCCTTTGGGTACTTCAAATGCGAAAGCCTTGCATATATCAAGCTGCGCACCCACGAACGGGGTGATCTTCTTGGCATGTCCCTTGTGCTCAATGCACCTGATGGGGCGCATCTCATCCAAAACGTCAAGCGACGAAGGAAACTTCTTCTTCAGTTCAGTTGTCTTCCACATGTGGCGTAAGTATGAAGTCATGACAAGGGACACGAACAGGATGAAAAGCCTTCCCGTCTTTCCGTCCTCAGACCAGTTCCTCTGCCTGTCCGATGCGACCTGTGACTTCATCTGCTGGTAGTATTTCTCCTGTTCGTCGCGGAGTTGGTAGGCATCCATCGCCTCTGGCGGGGTCATGTCAAGCCCGAGCGTGAGACTGGCAAAGAAGCCGGCGGTGATGATAGTCTCGTCAAACTTCTCCTTATCCGGCGTGAATGACTTGATCTTGCCTTCGCCATCTACATCCACCTTGAAAAGGCTGTATTCCCTGCGCAGCGTGTCTGCGTCGGGAGCAGGTTCTCCTGCAGCCTGCATGGCGGCGAGAGCTTCCTTCTGCCCTTGCAGCCTCATCTCTGTGGCCAGAATCTTCTCACCGCGTACCATCGGCTCAAAGAACAGGTTCAGCTTCAGCCGGTCTGCCTTCTTGGTTCCCGTCCTTGTCTTTACCTCATAGTCTATGTCGTACTGCCTGTAATACACCTTGTTCTCTGCATCAAACTCCATTCCGTCCGGCTTCGCGCCGAACTGGCCGAATGCAAGAATCCTGTCGAGCACCATCTTCATGTTGGTCTTGACGGCCATGATGGCACGCTTCCCCTTGATGATGAAGCTTTCCAGTACCTTCAGGCTCGTATAGCCGCGGTCCGTGATGTATATCACATCGGGGAACTCCGCATGCTCTATGTCCGTCATGATGGTGTCCATGGTCCGCGAGTCGGGGATATTGCCGGGAAACGTCCTGTAGTATATCGGCATGTGCTGGCTGAGCGTGTACACCACCACCTCGTCGGTCTGCTCCAGCGGCATCCCCTCCTTGTTGTGCCCCCACCTGATGTCGGCGAGCGTGCTGCCGTATGCCGAGCGGCTGGTAGAGTCTACCGCGCAGAGTTCGTCTTTCCCGACCCTCCCCGCACGGAGCTTCAGCAGCCTGATCCTGTGCCGCTCAGTTATGCTCTGCGTCAGCCGGGTAATATCGGGAGGGGTAAGCAGACGCGACGTCGGAAACTTGTACACCTCCTGATGACGGGCCAGGCGTGAGTAAGAGAAGTTCGTGAGGTACGGGAACATGGCAAGCGTCATGACGTCGTCCACCATGTCCTTGTTGCCGTCGAACACATCCTCCAGGTCTTTGCGCAGCCCCGTCTTCTGCGCTATCTGCTCCAGGAGCCATGTCGCGCCGTAGAGGCGGTTCTTGTCTTCCTCGCCAGACGGCGGGCGACCAGGCCCCCTGTTCGCTGAGAGCCTGTCAACCTCGCTGAGGTCCCAGTCTTCAGGAAATACAAGTTTACTGCGTTCCTCTACAGTGGCATAGAGGTATCGCTTGTTGGGTATGAACTTCTTGTCCTCGGTGACAGTGCCCCAGTGGATGCTCTTGTTGCTGTTCTTGCCAGTCTCGTTTACGACTCTTGGACGGGTGGACGCATACCTGTATCCTCTATTTATGTGGAGGGTGACTCTGTTTGCTGTTTCTGCGCTTATCGGTCTTGCCATTGTAACAACTTTATGATTAGCCGTTACAAATGTAGCAATTAAATTCGAATTGACAGCAAAGAAAAACATACAAAAGCAATTTATTTACAGAAGTTTAACAGAAATCGGCGGTTTAGTCGTTACAAAACAAATTAAAATTCAGATTATATTGTGTCCCAGTATGCCAAGCATAGAGTATTGGTTCTTGCTACACTTTGAGGACTACACTGATCTAATAAAAAGTTGTGGGGCAAAAATGCAGAAGTTGTTGTCTCCGTATATGGCACCATATTTTTCGTTAGCAAATAAGAAATTGATAAATCTGCTGAAAGATAAAAAATATATTGAAAAGTCTGATTGGGTTAAGAATCTTTGTGCTGACGGGAAGCTGGACACAGCCATCAAACGAGCAGAAAACAATATCAAGGCCGCGGAGGAAGCTGGGGATTTGGCGAATCAGTCTTATTCCTACGTTTATAAAGCATTTAAAGAGAGATAATGCCTATGTCAAACTTTAACGAACATACGCTGGAGATGGCCATTATGGAACTGTTTGAGCAACAAGGCTACAGCTACGTGAATGGTGAGACAATCCATAAGGAATTGTCGGAGGTGTTGT
>JAGCNQ010000081.1 GCA_017645845.1 Bacteroidaceae bacterium | reverse complement strand
TAGGTGATGTAAGGCTCCAGTTTCCAAATACCGGGGCGATTGGTGCGCCTCGAATAGCCCAGCGTGAAAGTGCCTACTTTGGAAGTTGTATAGGCGAGGTGTGCCGAAGGGTAAAGTTCTGTATACTTTTTATGCCGGCTTGTAATGGTTGGTAAATCCATATCATCCAAAAGATGGTCTATGCGTAATCCTGCATCGAACTGCAGGGGACCTATGCGGTCGTTCAGCTGAGTGTAGGTGCTGTGAGTCTGGCGGCGATAATAGAAAGGAGCATAGAGGTCGTCCTGCCAGACAAAGCTCTGCTTCGGCAAGTCCCAGTAACAGATTTTGTAATCGCCCTCCTCGCTGTAGGTTGTGTACTGATAGCCGAGTTCGAGTGTACCAGTAGGGCGGTAGTGAAGTTTGTAAGAGAATGCTCCGTCGCAATCCCAATGGTGCTCCGTCTCGTAACCCCGCGTTCCTTCCTGTCGCTGTCCGGCGAGGTCGAACATGTTGCTTTCCGTATATTCTTCCGAGAAGCGGTCGTAGCGAAGACGGTTGGAAATGCTGACCTCATCGCCCCGTTCGTTGAGTCTCCAGGTATAATCTACGGCTGTTTGGAAGAGATATTTCGTCAGTTTATAGCGGTCGTGCGCCTCCTCTAAATCTCCCCCTAGAGAGAGAGACTTTATAAAGCCCTTCCCTTCAGGGGAGGGTTGGGAGAGGCTATATGTCATATCTCCGCCTCGGGGATTTATGGTGCGGCCGCCTTGCAGGTCGATGGCCAGGCGGTGCCGTTCGGTATTGAACTCGTAGCCACCCTGCCCGATGTAGGTACGGAAGTCACGGAAGCGTGTGCCGTCGGCGTAGGAATTGGCTGATGCTCCACCGGCCGAGGTCCACTTTTCCTGTTGGAACTGACTTTTGTTGTGAATGTCTGAGCCTTGTCCCCCTATATATATATTATGGTGTCCCAGGCGATAGTTGATTTTTGTGTCGAGGGAAAGCGTTCCCCACGTTGAGGCCGTACCATTGACGGCCACATCCCATCCGTCCGTTTCGCTGCGACGGGTAATAATGTTGATAATGCCCACGTCGCCGTCGGTCTTGTATTTGGCGGAAGGCGTGGTAAGGATTTCGATATCCTTTATAGTGGCAGCGCCAATCATTTGCAGGGCCTCGGTACCCGTGAGGGGTGAAGGCTTGCCGTCAACATAGACAAGAAAATTCTGACTTCCCCGGAACGAGAGCGCTCCGTCAGCATCGATAATGACACCCGGCACGGCCCGCAGCACGTCGAGAGCGGTGCCTCCCTGAGCTGTGAGCACTTGTTCGGCATCGATTCGTTGCCTGTCCAGGCGGTAACTGATGCGCTGTCGCTGTCCGTTGATATTCACTTCGCGCATCAGGGTAGTGTCGGGGACACTAGCCTCACCGACCCCTCTTAGGGGAGAAGAATACTCCCAAGATGCCTTAAGGGGGAGAACCATCCCAGTCAGACATAGGAATAGAAGCAACAATTTCGGCTGTATTTGTGCCATAATTCAAATTCTTTTACCTTCAACATGGCAAAGTTACACTTTTTCTGTAGGAAAACAGCGGAGTTTTGAGATTATTTGCCTATATTTGCAGAAAAATCCTACTATTATGACAATAAAATTAAGAATAAAAAATGAAGAATTAAGAGTTTTCTTCATCCTGGTGACTTTCTTGTTCCTTGCTCCTTGCTCTTTGCACCTGTTTGCGCAAAAGTATCCTTATCAGAATCCGAAACTCAGCCCCAAGGAGCGCGCCGTGGACCTCTGTCAGCGCTTGACGCTGGACGAGAAAATTGGTCTCATGATGCACCACTCGAAAGCTGTCGAACGCCTCGAAGTGCCCGTATTCCAATGGTGGAGTGAAGCCCTGCATGGTGTAGGCCGCAACGGTAATGCCACCGTTTTCCCCATCACGATGGGAATGGCGGCAACGTTTGACACGCTGCTCGTGGAACGCGTTTTTACTGCAGTCAGCGATGAGGCGCGAATCAAACACAACATGGCGCACCGCCTTGGCACGCAGGGGCAGATGTACCACGGCCTGTCTTTCTGGACGCCCAACATTAACATCTTCCGCGATCCTCGTTGGGGACGCGGACAGGAGACCTATGGTGAAGACCCCTACCTGACGGCTGTCATGGGCAAAAGCGTTGTGCGAGGTCTGCAAGGTCCCGAGGATGCTCCCTACCAGAAGCTGCTCGCCTGCGCCAAACACTTTGCCGTGCACAGCGGACCAGAATGGAGCCGCCATCGCTACAACGCCGAGAACATCAAGTTGCGCGACCTCTACGAAACCTATCTCTATGCCTTCCGCGCCCTGGTCAAGGAGGCGAAGGTGGCTGAAGTAATGTGTGCCTACAACAGTTTCGAGGGAAAACCTTGCTGTGGCAGCGACCGCCTCTTGCAGCAGATATTGCGCGAGGAATGGGGATTCGAGGGACTGGTGACGAGCGACTGCTGGGCGGTCGATGATTTCTGGAAGGACTACGGACATCATTACAGCAAAAGCAAAACTGAGGCAACGAGCGCAGCAGTGATAGCCGGTACCGACGTGGAATGCGGCGAAAGCTTTGGCAGTCTTCGCGATGGTGTTCGTGAGGGACGCATCAAGGAAGAGACCATCGACCGCAGCCTTATCCGTCTGCTCGAAGCACGCTTCCGCCTGGGTGACTTCGATGACCCCCATCTCAATCCCTGGAACAAGATTCCTGCCGACCGCCTATGCTGCCAGGAGCACAGCGCTTTGGCACTCGAGGCAGCCCGCAAGAGCATCGTCCTGCTGAAGAACAACGGCATTCTTCCCCTAAGTGAAGCGCGGAACGATGAACAGCTTGTCATCATGGGTCCCAATGCCGTTGACAGCACCATGATGTGGGGCAACTACAATGGTTT
>JAGCNQ010000080.1 GCA_017645845.1 Bacteroidaceae bacterium | reverse complement strand
CTGAAGCGCTTCCGGCTGGAAGCCACGAACCGCATTCAAAACTTCTTGAACGAGGTGCCAGCTGAGAATCTGTTGCTTGTGACTGATACCGCCTATCCAAGATTGCTTGTTACTTTGGGTGGTGTTGACAGTTTCCGTGACCCATTTGAGGTGGATGGTGAATCGTTTGTCGGCATAAAGAGTTTCAAAGCAATAGGCAAGCGTATAACGACATTACATATCGGCAAAGTAGAGGAACTAGAGCCTATAAAAACTCCTCCAATCTCCCCCGAAGATGGTGAGGATATGCAGGATGGCGACGAGGTATCTCCCTCAGAAGAAGATATAGAAGTGCCAGAAATCACGGAGGAAACAGATGGCACAGAGGAGTCAAATGGTCCGGAGGAGACAGATGGCACTCTCGATCCATATGAAGGCAAGAGTCAGCAAGATATAGAAGACGAAATGAACGGTCAACTCAGGTTGGATTTTTAAGTCCCCCGCCCCTTAGGGGAAAATCAAGATGATTAATCTCAGCATCACAGATAAATGGCCTAAACTTACTCCTCCTAAAGGGAGTTGGATAATCTTGTTCATGTTGCTGATATCGGTAACATTACATGCTGAGCAAACGGAGTTGGAGCCTGTACCTAACAGAAACCCGACGGCGAGGACTCTACTCTTTGGTATAGGGCGAACAAATCAGTTCGATACCTATCTCTCACCAATGGAATATACAGGGTTGCAGGTCTCTTTCCTGACCCAAAGTGAGCGGATGACGCGTATGGCAAATCGCCATATCTCCTTCCAAAGTACTTTCTATGGTGCATATTCCTCCACGGACAATCCTGCAGGCACAGCCGATTATATAGGCGGTCGTCTTGCCTACGATGCAGGTTGGCACTATCACTATTCTCCATTGTCCAATCTTGACCTGAAAGGTGGTGCAATGGTGGGCACAGACTTGGGCTTCCTCTATAACAGCCGAAATGGTAACAATCCGGCACAAGGGCATTTCAGTATCGATCTTTCTCTCTCAGCAGGTGCCGACTATTCATTTAGACTTTGGCGTCTTCCTATGCGAGCCGGCTACCAGGCAGACTTGCCGATGATTGGCATGATGTTCTCTCCTGAGTTTGGGGAGAGTTACTATGAAATATCGCAGCAAGGTGTCGGGCATGATATTCTCTGTGCCTATCCGGGTAATGCATTCAGCCTTCGTCAGTTGCTGACGTTGGATTTTTGTCTGCAACGTATTACCCTGCGTATCGGTTACCTCTGCGATATCCGACAATCCAACACACGCAGCCTCAAATATCATGATATCAGTCATTCCTTCATGTTTGGCTTCGTGCGACATTTCCAACTGATGAGAGTGAAGAGTAAAGAATGAAGAATTTGTTTCTGCAGGATTGACTATGAAATATATACGTGCTATAATACTCATCTTCGTTTGCTTGTTGACTTCCTGTCAGCAAAGCGATTATTCGTTTGATGAGACGCCTCAGGGTAATCTTGACGCCCTGTGGACGCTTATTGACCAACGCTATTGTTTCCTTTCTTATAAGGAGCAGCAACTCGGTTTCCGGTGGGCAGACCTTCATGCGAAGTATAGTGCTAAACTCAATCCTAAGATGTCGCGTGTGCAACTCTTCGAGGTGCTGTGTCAGATGGTGTCTGAATTGAAAGACGGGCATGTGAACATCTCCACAAGTCTTGATTTGGGTAGGAACTGGTCCTGGAAGGAGGACTATCCTGAGAACCTTGACACAGAGCTTCGTCAGCAGTATCTTGGCACAGACTGTCATATAGGGAGCGGACTGAAATATACCATTTTGCCTGACAATATTGCATACGTCGTTTATGAGAGTTTTTCAAATGACATAGGTGATGGTAATCTCAGCGACATGCTTACCTTTCTGCGTCTGTGCAACGGTATGGTACTCGATATTCGCGGTAATGGCGGCGGAGAACTCACCAATGCAGAGCGTCTCTCACAGCGATTTACCAATGAAAAGGTGCTGGTCGGTTATAGATGTCACAAGACGGGTACAGGCCATGATGACTTTTCAGAACCGCAGGCCGAGTACATCACTCCAAGCAACGGCGTCAGATGGCAGAAGCCTGTCGTGCTGCTTGTCAACCGTTCATGTTATAGTGCGTCCAACACCTTTGTGCGCAACATGAAGGCGATGCCCCTTGTTACCATTATGGGCGACCAGACAGGCGGCGGCTCAGGGTTACCTTTCTCCAGTGAATTGCCCATAGGTTGGAGCGTCCGCTTTAGTGCCAGTCCCTGTTTTGATGCCCAAATGCAGCAAATAGAGTTTGGTGTTGAACCTGATGTTTATGTGGCATTGGACGAAACCCTTGCTGCAAATGGTAAGGACACGATGATAGAAGAGGCTAGGCGGCTGATTTCTGAAATGAAAAAGCAATAATTTGGAGAGAGAATTGAATAAGGCAGCAAATCCTACGGGAGTGCGGTACAAAAATTAGTTTTTTGTAAAACAGGAAAAACTTCAACACTTCTTTTTGTGTCTATTTCCGAACTTTTCACTATCTTTGTCCCCGAAAAAACAAGAAACGGATAATAAAAATATAATATATGAGTAAATCATTGAAAATCACATTAGCCTTAGTTGCTATTCTTGTAGCCCTTGTTATAGGCTTCCTTCTTTACACAATGCGCGAACAGAAGCTTGAGAGTCAGCAGATGCTCGAATTGGTGGAGATGGACAAGCGTGAAATGGAGAACGAATACGAGCAGTTCGCTATGCAGTATAACGAGATGAAGATGCAAATCAACAACGACTCGCTTGTCGCTCAGCTCGAAATTGAGCAGAAGCGTACCGAGGAATTGCTGGCGGAACTGAAGCGCGTGAAGAGCAGCGATGCAGCTGAAATTATGCGTCTGAAGAAGGAACTCGCCACTCTGCGTCAGGTACTGCGCAGCTATGTGCTGCAGATTGATTCGCTCAACCGCATGAACGAAGCTTTGACACAGGAGAACTCCAACCTCAAGACCCAGAACCAGCAGGCCCAACAGCATATCTCTAACCTCTCGAGCGAAAACGAGACTCTGTCCGGAAAGGTGGCCATTGCCAGTCAACTCGATGCGACAGGCATTCATGCTGAGGGACGCAACAAGAAAGGCAAGGCTGCTAAGAAGATTAAGGATGTCAAGAAGTTTGTTATCAACTTCAACATTGCTCGTAACGTCACTACTGCTACAGGTATCCGTAGCATATATGTCCGTATTACGACTCCGACGGGAGATGTCCTTTCAAAGGGTGGCACTTTTGCCTACGAAAATCGTCAACTGGAGTACAGCATACGCAAGGATATTGAATATACTGGAGAAGAACAGAGTGTTGTTGTTTATTGGGATGTGGCAGAGGCGCTGAGTGCTGGAAACTACCGCGTTGATATCTTTGCCGACGGACAGAACATCGGTACAACGCACTTCGCGTTCGACAAGTAAATGGGCAAGGGAAAACTTGCAAAGTTTGCCGAGATGGCGCAGAACCCTCTCGTCGTGGAGTGTCCGATGGCTGCCGTCATGCAGGAGGAATTTCCCTTGCGGGGGCGCTGGCATGAAGACTTCTTCCACAATGAGAATCCCATCGTCCTTGAACTTGGCTGCGGACGTGGTGAATATACTGTAGGGCTTGGGCGACAGAAGCCAGAGGTGAATTTTATCGGTGTTGATATCAAAGGTGCCCGAATGTGGACAGGTGCCAAGGATGCTTTGCAGAGTGGCATGAAGAACGTCGGCTTCCTGCGCACCAACATCGAGTTCATACACCAGTTCTTTGCTCCGAACGAAGTCAGCGAGATATGGTTAACCTTCTCAGACCCCCAGATGAAGAAGGTCACCAAACGTCTGACCAGTACCTACTTCCTGGAGCGGTATCGACAGTTTCTGATTGATGGTGGACTCATTCATCTCAAGACCGATTCCAATTTCCTTTTCACTTATACAGAAGAGATGTTGCGTGCTAATGGCATCATAGCCGAAGTTTCGACACGCAATCTGTATGGCCCCATTTCAATTTCTTCTAAGGAGAAAGAGTATGTTCAGGCTGCTTGCTCAATTCAAACTTATTATGAAAGCATGTGGCAGGCTCGCGGCATTGACATCAAGTATCTGTGTTTCCGTTTGCCTCAGGGAACCTCTCTCGTTGAACCTGAAGTAGAGATTCCACTCGATGAATATCGCTCATACAGTCGCGAGAAGCGTAGTGGATGCGAGAAGCATGTCTGAGCCTATGTTCTTGGGGAGTAAATTTGGGGATTAGGGATGAAATATGAACAGAAAATAGGGTAGTAGTGGAAAATTATTACTGAAAAATTTGCGTATGTTGCAGGAAAGTTCTATCTTTGCAATCGAAAAAGACAAGAGGTGCGGTAGTTCAGTTTGGTTAGAATACTAGCCTGTCACGCTAGGGGTCGCGAGTTCGAGCCTCGTCCGCACCGCGAAGCAAAAGTGTTTTTCATGGTATTAGATTTTTAAGGTTAGAGATTCTTAGTCGTGAGATTGGGAATCTTTTTTT
>JAGCNQ010000079.1 GCA_017645845.1 Bacteroidaceae bacterium | reverse complement strand
CGCGATGAGGACGAGGTCTGCACATGGGACTGGACAGGAGAACTGCGTGAACGCTCAGAGTTTGGCGAGCCACGCCGTTTCAAGTTTAACGGACAGAATGCCTGGGAACCCAAAGTGTTGCATCCTTTCACACAAGACGAGGACATCTTGCAGAGTACGCAGTTGCTTTCTGGTGGCAGTAGCGACAATAAATGGAGCATACGTCAGGAGGGTTTCTATCACATCCGAGTCGATATTTTCCGCGAAACCGTCCATGCCGAATATCTTGGTCCTAATCCCACCAGTGAAGAACCCAATGGCATCGTTTCTCCACTCAGAGAGACAGAAGAAGAGACCGCCATATATGACCTCAGCGGTCGGAAGCTTTCCGGCAAGCCTGCTTGTGGCTTTTACATCCAAAACGGAAAGAAAATTCTAAAGTGATTTTTCGTTGAAGCCTTAGGAATGCAGTCCCTAAGGTGGTGGATTACACTATCCTATCCAAGCCTCAATCTCCCCATCTTTGACACGGAACTTTACTTCCTTGCCGGCAAATTCCATTGCATAAATACGTTCGTCATTAGCATGATAATGGGGACGTGGGTCGGAAGCAAGGATTTCCCGGAGGGCAGCAAGTTTTTCGGAATCGAAAGCCTCTATAAGTTTAGAGTTGAAAGTGTAAAGCTTAGTATCAGCTTGGAGTGAAGAGTTGAGAGCGGAATATTCATCATTCGTTATTGCTGCAAATCCTGCGGTAGCCTCGGGATGGCTGTCGGTGAAAGGCAAGTAGGGCTTTATGTCAAAAATAGGCGTACCGCTCATGAGGTCTGCACCTTCCACCTCTATTATTGGGCCATCTGGTGTATGCAGTTCAATATTGATGATACGCACCGAGGAGAGTCCGATGTTATTGGGACGGAAAGGGCTACGTGTTGCCCATACTCCCATGCGCTGGTTACCGCCCAGACGTGGTGGACGTACAGTTGGTCGCCACTTGATGCCTTGACGCCGTACCTCGCTGAAATCCCACAAAAGCCAAATATGGCTGAAACCTTCCAGGCCACGGAATGCTTCTGGATTACGATATTCAGGCTCAAAAACTATGCGTCCTTTTAATCCTTTGACTAATCCGCTCTGGCGTGGTACGCCAAACTTGGTAGGGAAATCGGTCTGGATAGAAGCTATGGGCTTCAATACGACCCCCTCTAAATCTCCCCAAGGGGAGACTTTCTTTCTTCGATTATCACTCTCTATTTCTTTCATTTCCCTATTCAACTTTCCCTCTTACACTTGTAGTCTCCCCTCGGGGAGATTTAGAGGGGCTATGAACTCCCTATAGTAAAGCAATCCTGCAGTGGTAAGACCGAAGGGAAATGCCATCCAGATACCCACGAGTCCCCAGCCACAGACGAAACCGAAGAGGTAACCCAGCGGCAACGAGATGACAATATACGCCAAGAAAGCAATCCATACCATCGCCTTCACGCGGGCCATACCCCTAAGAGCATTAGCGTATGTACATTGCAACGCATCGCCAACTTGATAGAAAAGAAATGGCACTGCTATCATCGCCACGAGCGCGACCACGTCGGTATTGTTGCTGAAGAGCAGACCTACCTTACTACGCATCAAAAGCAAGGGAATACTTAGACACAATGCAATAAACCAACACAGATGAAGGCCCGCTGTAGCAACTTGCCGCGTTTGCGCCACCTCGCCTGCTCCACGATAATGGCTCACCCTGACGGCCACCGCAGCCGACATACCATAGTATAACATAAAGAAAAGCTGCCCAATGATTATCATTATCTGATGTGCCGCCAAAGCCCTTGCGCCAAGCCAACCGACATAGATTGCACTGAAACTGAAAGAAGCAGCCTCCATGCCGAGTTGCAAAGCAACAGGCCAGCCAAGATGGTGCAACTCACGTTGGTCAGCCCATGTGATTCCGCCCTTATAGAAGTCCTTTCTATATAAATCGTATCGTCCAGTAAGATGGAACGTCCCTGCCATCAAAAGCAGTTGCAAAAGACGGCTCAATAACGTAGCAAGACCTGCCCCAAGCAAACCCATCTCTGGAAATCCGAAATGACCGAAAATAAGCAGCCAATTACCAAAGACATTAAAGATGTTGGCCACAAGGATAATCCACATCGGCATAGAGGTGTCCTGAATACCATCACTGAACTGCTTATAAGCATTGAACATCATCAGCGGCAGCAAGCTTAGCAACATGGTCAGAAGATAAGGGCGCATCAGCGGCAACAATTCTTGTGGCTGTCCAAGCCAGGGCAATGATACCATCAACAGTCCTGCCAGAAACATCAGCAGCAAACCCACCGCTGAACAGGTAAAGAGGCCATTCTTTAGTTTGGCGGCAATGGCATGCACTCTACCCTCTCCCTTCAAGGCGCCCACAACAGGTGTGAGCCCATAGGAAAAGCCCATTCCACCGATGATGAACAATCCCAAAATATTGTTCACGAAGCCAGCCGCAGCCAGTTCGTTCGTGCCATAATGCCCTACCATAAGCGTATCGGCGAACCCCATCACAATGGTACTCATTTGGCCCATCATGATTGGCACGCCGATGCGCAATAGGTCGAAATAATGTGAAGTCCTTATGCGAACCACTTCACGTAGCAGAAGTCCTGACGATGAGGCAGATTCTCATTTTTTGGATACATGCGGTAGCAAACCTTGAAACCGCCTGCATTGTTCAGAGAAAGAGAAACTGTGAAGGTATATTTGTTACCATCGCGGCTCTTCAAGGAGAAAGGATATACCTGATAAATATGATCATCTCCGTCCTTATCAGTGAGGAGCGTCACAAGTTCCACGCCTATTGCATCGTTCAAGCCTGCCTCGTCAATAACAATCTCGATGTCGTACTTTGTACCTGCTTCAATATTACCATTGGTAAGGTCATCGCTCCTATTGATACTAACCACATTGACAGCATCCCAGCGCTCGGCAACAGTTTCTTTCCAAAGAGCAATCTCTTTAGCAAGCTGACAATCGTTAGCCTGTAGCTGTTGTGATCGGTCGCGCAGTTTGTTGTAGAACCTGCTGTAGTAATCGTCGAGCTGACGCTTCATCGTGTAATGCGGCGCAATCTGTGCGATAGAATTCTTGATAACTTTGATCCAGCCCTTCGAGATGCCCTTCTTATCCTTATCATAATAAAGAGGAATAATCTCATTCTCAAGCAGCGCATAGATGGTAGCAGCATCAAGCTGATCCTGATAATCCTGGTTCTGGTAAGTACGCTTCTCGGTCAATGCCCATCCGGCACCCTCACGATAGCCCTCCAGCCACCAGCCATCCTTCACGCTGAGATTGACGACGCCATTCATCTCGGCCTTCTCACCGGATGTACCGCTGGCCTCCATTGGGCGTGTCGGTGTGTTCATCCAGATATCCACACCGCTGACGAGGCGGCGAGCCAGCAGGAAGTCATAGTCCTCTACAAAGATAATCTTTCCCTGGAACTCGGGACGCTGGCTAATCTCATAAATCTTCTTGATGAGTCCCTGTCCAGCACCATCGGCGGGATGTGCCTTACCTGCGAAAAGGAAGATAACAGGGCGCTCAGGGTTATTCACAATCTTGCTGAGACGCTCTAAGTCGGTGAACAGCAGGTGGGCACGCTTGTAAGTGGCGAAGCGGCGGCAGAAGCCGATGACCAGAGCATTGGGGTTAAAACGCTCCAAAAGCTTAACTACACGCTGCGGGTCACCTTGATTCTTCAGCCAGGTCTCCCTGTACTGCTCTGACACATACTTGAAGAGCTTTTTCTTCAACTCCTGGCGGGTTTTCCAGATTTCCTCATCAGGACAATCGTAAATGCCGTGCCATATATCCTCGTTTGATTGGTCGCTGAGATGCTTCGCATCGAAATACTTGGCATAAATCTTGCGCCATTCAGTGGCACACCAGGTGGGGAAATGAACGCCATTGGTGACGTAACCCACGTGGCTTTCTTCGGGGTAGTAGCCAGGCCAGATATTGTTGAACATCTTCTTGCTGACCTCACCGTGCAACCAAGAAACACCATTGACTTCTTGACAGGTATTGCAAGCAAAAGTACTCATGCAGAACTTCTCACCATGATCGTCGGGATTGGTGCGTCCCATACCGATAAACTCGTCCCAGCTGATACCGAGCATCTGAGGATAACCACTCATATACTTGCCGAAGAGCTGCTCGTCGAAGTAGTCATGTCCTGCAGGAACAGGAGTATGTACGGTATAGAGTGAAGAGGCACGCACGAGTTCGAGAGCCTGGTTGAAAGTCAGACCTCCCTCAATGTAGTCACACAGACGCTGCAGGTTGCACAGGGCAGCATGGCCCTCATTGCAATGATAAACATCTTTCTTGATGCCCAGCTTCTTCAGCAGCAGCATACCACCGATACCCAACAGGATTTCCTGCTTCAGACGGTTTTCCCAGTCGCCGCCGTAGAGGGCGTGGGTAATGGGCTTGTCGAACTCAGAGTTCATCTCATTGTCAGTATCCAGCAGATACAACTTCACACGGCCAACGTTAACACGCCACACATATGCATGAACATGATAGTTCATATAGGGAACGTCGATGACCATCGGCGTACCATCCTCGTTCATCTGTTGCTCAATAGGCAGTGAGCCAAAATTTTGAGCTTCGTAGTTGGCAATCTGTTGCCCATCCATACTCAGTGTCTGCGTGAAGTAGCCATAACGATACAGGAAACCAACGGCACACATATCGACGTTAGAGTCAGAAGCCTCCTTCACGTAGTCACCGGCCAGCATACCCAAACCGCCGCTGTATATCTTCAGGGCTGAATGAATACCATACTCCATACAGAAGTAGGCCACAGACGGACGCGTGCGATCAGGTTCCACATCTATATATTTACGGAACGACGCATAGACGTCCTGGATACGCTTCATGAGTGCTTTGTCCTTCAGAATTTCCTCTTTACGGGTGAAAGCCAGACGTTCCAGAAGCATTACTGGATTGTGCTTCACGTCGTGATAGATTTCGGGGTCAAGATCACGGAACAGGTCGCGAGCTTCGTAGTTCCACACCCACCACATGTTATGGGCGAGTTCCTCAAGTTTTCTAAGCTCAGCAGGCATATTGCTCTTAACAATAACCGGCTTCCAGCTGGGCTGATTTGCACTACATGCTTTAATCTTCATATTTTTGTTTTATTAAATTTTAACTAATGGGACTATTGGGGATTATTTTCGCTGCTTTGCGTTTTGCAAAGCGATATCGTAGGCGTCGTAGTAATATTCAATAAAGTTCTTCCAAAGGGCTTTCTCGGCCAGTTTGGCTGCATTACACCGTACCTTGTCTATGTTTTTTTTGTCGAAGGCAGCATAGCGGGCGATGGTTGCACTAAGCTGATCTGCCACTTCCTGAGCGTTATAGTCGTTACGGGCAATAACTTCCACACCATCCTCGAGTTTACTTTCACGGCCAATGCTGGCGCATGCCCATACGCCAAAGCCGCTGAGAGAAGTGGTGATGCAAGGAACATGGAAGGCCACTGCCTCGAGCGGTGTATAACCCCAAGGCTCGTAGTAAGAGGGATAGGCTGCCAAATCGTCACCGATGAGCAGGTTGTAGTAAGGTATCTGGAATATACCATCATTCCCGTCCAAATAGCAAGGCACGAAGATGACCTTCAAACGACTGTGCACGTCGTTCTTCATACCGTGAGAGCGCAGAAAGTTCAATACCGGATCGTTCCACACCTCATGCAAGTTATGGGTGATGACGGGATCAGGCAATGGCTCAGTATATGTGACATCCACTTTGAGGCGTTCCTGCAAGTCAGTTCGAGGACTTTCCACCCAAGCGGGCACCTGAATCAGCATCAATACAGGACGCTGCAGGTCACTATCGTAAAGGCTACGATAAGCTGCTTCGAGGAAAACGTCGATTCCCTTATTACGATACTCGTAACGACCACTGGTAGCCACGATGAGCGTGTCATCGGAAAACTCGGCACCAGTCAGAGCGTTAGCCACCTGTAAAATCTTGGCACGAGCCTCACGGCGACGCTTAGTAAAGGCTGCACCTGCAGGCACAAAGTCTGCCTCGAAACCATTGGGAAGAATGACATCCGGACGCTTGTCGAGCAACTCAGCACACTCACGGCCAGTCACTTCACTTACTGTTGTGAAACAATCGACGTTGTGAGCTGCCTGACGCTCCACGCTGTGCTTAGCCTCCATATTTAGTTCGGCGGCCATCTGCGTGCCGTTGTATGCCCAGAGATAATCGTAAAGAGGCTTGTTGTTTCCAGCAATACTGCGTCCGATACTGGTGGCATGAGTGGTAAAAATAGTAGCGACTTCAGGCACATACTTCCTGATGTAAAGTACACCAAGACACGTCATCCACTCATGGGCCTGATAAATGACCTTTTTCTTGCTGCCAAGTTTATTGCGATAGAAGCTCTCCACCACGAGGGCCGCTGCATAGCTGAACATGCTGGCCTCATCGTAATCACCATAAGCGTGCAGGCTATCAACTTGGAAATCAGCCCAGGCAGCAGCATACAATTCGTTTTTCTTTTCAAAATAAGGCTGAAAATCAACCAAAACGACACAAGGCAGACCAGGGATGTTCCAACGACCGACACGCACGTGGAGTCCCTCGTTGTTCGCTTTCTTCACCCATGGGCTCCATAGTTTGGAATCCTCTATGAAAAGAGGGTTATCTTTGCCCTGCCATACATCAGGACCTATAAATACAAGTTTATCGGGGAATTGCTCCTGCAGTGTTTTGGCACGTGTTGATAGCACCGTATAGATGCCACCCATCTTATTACATACCTCCCAACTGCTTTCAAAAATAAAGTCTGGTACCAATCTACTTTTTATCATCAAACAACTGGTATTTCCTTAAATCGGGCGCAAAGATACAACAATTTATGTTAAAAAAGAAACCTTTTATGTTTTTTATATATAAAATGTATAGGGTTTGCGCTACAACGTACTGCATTTTTTCTTATCTTTGTAGAGATTTATGTGCTAGTTATGAAGAAAGTAATCACATTTATCGCTATATTCTGCATGATAATCCTGCTCCATGCCGAAAATCCATGGAAGCTAAGGCTGCATTGTCCGGAGGAGAAAATTGACTTACGACTTGACCTATACGAGGAAAGTATTGAAGTTCCGGGGCTGGAGGCATTCGGACCGATGAATGGCTACCTTGATGGTAATATCTACGGTGTTTGGTATGTGGTGGGCTTCAACATCAAAGATGACAAGCACGCCACCGTGACCATCGCCAATGACCTGGGTAGCGAAGACCAGAAGTTGACACTGACCCAGACCTCCGACAGTACCTATCAACTGAAATTCCTCGGCTACAACGCCGTGAAGCGTGCACAAGGTAAAAAATTGGTAAAGATTCCATCGGAGATGAAGATGATTAAAAGCTCCCTCTAACTTTCCCCGAGGAGGAGAACTCAAGAGGGCATAAACAGGAAAGGACACACTTATCAAATGATAAAACATAAGAAAAACTCCCCATCGGGGGAGAAAAAGAGGGGTCACCTCCTCGCCATCCTGGGCGGCACTTGTTTCGGCATTATATTGGTATTGGCTGCTTTCTACACAAGTAATGCCACTTCAACCAATGCCTCTTGCATGGCGTGCCATGTGCATCCCGAGGCTGAGACGAGTTGGAAACAAAGTGTTCACTACGATAACGAAAGCGGTGTACAGACGGATTGCGCTGCATGCCATCTTCCGCCAGCAGGGACGGCACACCACTACTTTGCAAAGGTGAAGACCGGACTGCACGACGTATGGATGTACCTGACGCACAACAAGGAGGACTTCGATTTCGAAGCCAAACGCACAGCGGAATATGCACCGAACATCGTCTATAACTCTTCGTGCAAGAAATGCCATACGAACCTTTTCCCACAAGGTGTCACAGATGATGGCGTAGCGGCACACCTCTACTACGAGGAGAACGAGGAGAAACTGGGGCTCCAGTGCGTGAGCTGTCACCTGGATGCAGGACACTTCTTGCCCGGCTATAAACATGAGAAGATGACCAGTGCTCCTGTTGATACAACAGGTCCTGTCTATACAGAACCAGCTTCGGTAACGTCCTTCACGAACTTCATTGAGACCATCCCAGGCACTCGTGCCGCCATCAGCATGATTGCTGTGCCGGGCGGGACATTCACGATGGGCAGTAAGGAGGGAGACAAGTTCAGTTGCCCTGATGAGTACCCTGCACATGAGGTGACTGTCTCGCCGTTCTTCATGGCCGAGGTAGAAGTGACTTGGGACCAGTACTGGGCATTCTATGTGGAGACAATGTCCGAGGGACGTACGAAGCCCGAGACCATATATGCCAACAACAGTCGCCCCGATGTAGATGCGGTGGCTGGTCCTACTCCGCCCTTCGGCATGCCCGATCAGGGTTGGGGCATGGGCAATCGCCCTGCTATCACAATGACGCATTACGCTGCCGAGACGTTCTGTCAATGGTTGAGCCTAAAGACAGGTCGCCACTACCGACTACCGACAGAAGCGGAATGGGAATATGCTGCACGAGGTGGTACGGACACGCCCTACTTCTTCGAGGGGAAACCCTCTGCTTATTCGAGCAAAGGACTATGGAACAGCATCTTCGGCACCGATACGACGACCATCAACCGCTATGTCGTCTATGCCCTCAACAGCAAAAACCGCACACAAGAGCCTTCGCGTGTCGCTGCCAATCCGTTTGGACTGCGCAATATGTTAGGCAATGTGATGGAGTACTGCCAAGACTGGTATGCCGAGGATGCCTATGCCAAGGTTGGCTCAGGCGCAGTTGATCCGAAGGGACCTACCACAGGTACCGATTATGTGGTACGCGGCGGTTGCTATCAGGATGATGCCAGCGAGTTGCGCTGTGCGGCTCGTCGTCACAGCGACTACGAGGCTTGGCTCAAAACAGACCCCCAAAACCCGAAGAGTATCTGGTGGCTGAGCGACATCAAAGGCATCGGCTTCCGTGTGGTATGCGAAAAAGAAAACTAGATAATCTAGGAAAACCTAAAAAATAACCCCTAAAATAAAACATTATGAAAGAAGAAGGAATGAGTAGGCGTCGCTTTCTAACAGGCGCCGCAACTGTTGGAGCTGCAGCAATGGCTGCCCCTACGTTACTGGCCAGCTGTTCTGGCGGTAACAAACTTACACCCCTCAAGAAGGAAGGCGAATACTATGTGCCCGAACTCCCCGACAAGGCCATTGAAGGTCGTGAGTTGAAGGTGGGCCTCATCGGTTGCGGTGGACGCGGCAGCGGTGCCATCATCAACCTGCTGGATGCTGCTGACGGCATCAAAGTAACGGCTTTGGGAGATGTTTTTGCAGATCGTCTCAACGAAGTGCGAGACCGTCTTAGAAATGAACGTGGGCAGGAAGTGCCCGAGGATAAATGCTTCGTTGGTTTCGATGCCTACAAGCAGGTAATCGACTCCGGCGTAGATATGGTTATTTTGACGACGCCTCCCGTTTTCCGTCCTGAACAGTTCAAGTATGCCACAGAAAAAGGTGTGCACTCTTTCCTCGAGAAACCTATCGCCGTTGACCCCAAAGGCTACCGCTCTGTTATGGCAACTGCGAAGCAGGCTCAGGCAAAGGGTCTGAGTGTTGTGGTTGGTACACAGCGCCACCACGAGCGTCGCTATGTGGAGGCTAACAAACAGATACAAGCCGGACTCATCGGCGAGATTACCGGTGGCAATGTCTATTGGAATCAGGGTATGCTGTGGTATCGTCAGCGCGAAGCCGGATGGACGGACATGGAATGGAATATCCGCGACTGGGTAAACTGGAAGTGGCTGAGCGGCGACCATATCATTGAGCAACACGTACACAACATCGATGTCTTCCTCTGGATGAGTGGCCTGAAACCTGTTTCTGCAACAGCTTTTGGCTCACGCCAGCGCCGCGTCACGGGCGACCAATACGACTTCTTCAGCACAGACTTCACAATGGAGAACGGTATCCACATGCACTCGATGTGCCGCCAAATTGACGGTTGCAGCAGCAAGGTGAGCGAGTTCATCCAAGGCAGCAAGGGTAGCTGGGACAGCGAGACAAACGAGATAAAGGACCTCCAGGGCAACGTTATCTGGAAGTACGATGAAGAGAAGGCAAAACAGGAGTTCCAAGTGCACGACCCCTACACATTGGAGCATGTGGATTGGGTGAACCACATCCGCAAAGGTACTGCCCACGAGGAAGCCACCGATTGCGCAATATCCTGCATGGCTGGCATTATGGGTCGCGAAGCAGCATACACAGGCAACACCGTGACTTGGGATGAGATGACGCAATCGCCACAGGACTTCCTGCCTGAGAAGCTCGAACTCGGTCCGCTCGACCTGGCATCAATGACAGTACCGGTACCCGGGAAGTAACAGCTTCACCAACTCCCCTCTCAGAGGGGAGCATCAGAATAATCAGAGTATTCAGAATAATCAGATAAATCATGAAAAGACGTAATTTCCTTTTAAGTTCTGCAGTCGGTGCTGCGGCAGCAACACTGGCTCCCACAACTTTACTGGCTTCCTGTGCTCCCAAGCCAAAGGATAAGAAAGCAGCAACCCCACTTAACCTCTGTTTCCAGGAAGGCATCGCCTTGGGCGACACACTTCAGGAAAAGCTTGACTACTGCGAGAGTCTTGGTGTGACAGGATTCGAAGTGGGCGGACGCGGTCTGGCTGGTCGTGTGGATGAGATAAACAATGCCCTCAAGGGCCGTAATGTCCGTATGGCTGCCATCTGTGCCGGATTCGACGGATTCATTCTGGCTGAGGACGGACAGAAGGACGACTTCGACCGTACAATGCGTGAAATAGTAGAAGCAGCAGGTAAGGTTGGTTCCTGTGGTGTCATCATGGTGCCTGCCTTCAATTGGCAGAATCCTTGTCGTCCGCATACGATGGACACACGCAACTACCTCTGCGAGCAGTTGCACGAGTTAGGTGAGTTTGCTCTCCAGTGTGGAACAACGGTGATTCTGGAACCGCTGAACCGTGGGGAGTGTTTCTATATGCGCCTGGTTGCCGATGCGGCAGCTATTGCCCGCGACGCGGACAGCAAGGGTGTGAAGTGCATGGGTGACTTCTGGCACATGCAAGAGGAAACCTCTGACTATGCAGCCTTCATGGCTGCCGGCACAGAATACCTGCAGCACGTCCATATCGCCAGTCGCGGTCGTCGCAAGACACCAAGCGAAGACGGCGAGAAAGACAACTACGTTGATGGTTTCCGTGCCCTTAAGGAACTGGGCTATCAGGGCTTCGTCAGTTTCGAATGTGGCTGCGATGGTGACCCAGCCACGGTTCTGCCTGCTGCAGTTGAACTGCTTCGCAAACAATGGGAAGAGGCATAAGAAACATTTACGTAAAACATCAAAAATGCTTAAGTTTTTTGAGATAGAAACCTTAAGGAAACGCATCAATAAACCTTAAGGAAACGTACCCAAAATACTTAAGAAAAATCGCACAAAATACTTAAGTAAAATCGTACAAGATACTTAAGTAAAGAAAATAAGGATACTTAAATTCCCTGCCAAAAGGAGCAGACAAATTGAGGGCGTGTCAAGTTGAGCAGACACGCCCTCTTTTTTATTTTGGAGAAAGGCCTTTTTGCAATTGAAGAAAGGCCTTTTCACAATTAGGGAAAGGCCTTTTCACAAAAAGTCGCTCATTTATTTGTCATCATAATATTCTGATCCAAAGATAGTGAATTATTTTCAGATAGCAAGGGGGTGGGACAAAAAGATCAGGTAAGGGTACTAAAAAAGCCCCCGACGATGTCGAGGGCCTTAAGTTAAATAATAATCAGTTTAATCGGAATGTTGATTACTTAACAGCAACCTTCTTGCCATTCTGGATGTAAACACCCTTCTGAGCCTTGCTTACGCGCTGACCAGCAATGTTGTAAACGGGAGCGTTAACATCAGCAGCGTTGATGGTGTGGATACCAGTACCTTCACCTACCTGAATTGTGAATGATGTTTCTTCAGAGGTAGCTATAGACCTCTCATCGGGAGTTGCGATAGAGATATGTGTTAGCTGAATCTCATAAGTGGCATCATCTCCAGAAAATACTACAGGAACATAGACGATAGGACCATCATTCTCATCCTGAAGATTAGGCCAGAAAGTTGCAGAAGACATACTAGAAACAGAAATCATCTGCTGGCCGGTTGGCTGTTCGTTCTCATCCTTAATGGGAGTGAAAGCAACATTATGGTCGCCCTTACGGTCTTCATCTACCGTTGCTATCGGGTTACCTTTTCTGTCCATCTTATGAGAAACACCGTCGGGCAGGAGGAAATAGAAAGCAACAGCGGTAACATCCTCACTGTTCTTCAAGCAAACAGGTACATTAACTTCAGTCGTACCTTTGTCAACCTTAATGTTTTCCACATAAAGTTCATTCGTCTGTGCTATTGCTGCAGCACCGCACAGCATAGCAACCATTGTCATGTAAAACTTTTTCATTGTTTTTAAATTTTTAATTAAATTAGACTTATTATTTTACTTAATTAAATTAACGATTATTGACCACCAGCAGCAGCCATGATGTTCAAAACTGCAACAAAGTCAGCAATATCAACTTTCTGGTCAGCATTGAGATCAGCCTTAGGATCATACCCACCAGCAGCCATAATGTTCAGTACAGCTACGCCATCAGCGATATCAACCTTACCATCACCATTCAAGTCACCCTTTACACCAGGATCTTCACCCTGCTCGATGGTCCACTTGAATTCTCTGTCCTTGCCATCAGTATGAGTATCGTTATTGGGTTCCTCGAGAAGAGAACCAGCCTTTACTACTACATTATAATCATCAGGAGCAACTGTGCCAGCAATCTGAACTGTGAAAGTAGCTACAGCACCATCAGTACCAGTCAAAGCAACGCCTTCTGCACCCTCACATGCAAATTTAACAGTGCCGTCAGCATTAACGGTAGCAGTAAGATTTGCATTATAACCTTCGGGATAGCGACCATCAACAATAGCTACACTTCCATCTACATAAGTAACACCTGCGGGAAGCGCAACAGTACAATTCCATGTTGCGATAGCTTCACGGTTCTTCATGTTCAAGGTCAACACAGCTGTGGCATTGGTTTTACCATTAGCGGCTGCTGTTACATAAATCTGGTAAGCATCTACCAGAGATGCCCACATGGCTGTCATTGCAAAGAATGAAACCAACAATAGTAAAATTCTCTTTTTCATAAAAATTAGATTTTGTTATTAATGTTATTTTAGAGTTTTCTGCTGCAAATTTAGTGCTTTTTTTATAATCACCAAAACTTTTTCACTTTTTTTTTTCACTTTTCTTAAAAAAATTTGGGGAATGAGATAAATTATAGTTCATAGTTCATATTTCATCGTTCATAGTTGTTAGGTTTCTCGTATCCGATTATAAACCTCGCGCCCTCATGATAATGTCGCGGGCTTCTGTTATTTCGCGGAATCTTTTTTCTGCTTCTTGGCGGGCTGTTTCCCCTTGTGTTTCGACACGGTCGGGATGATACCTCAAAGCCATTTGCCGATAAGCCTGCCGCACCTCTTCGTCTGTTGCCATTTCAGAAATGCCCAATGTACGATAGGCTTCCTGCAGCGTAACATCGACATAAGGCTCCCATGTCCTCTCCTGCCTCTGATAACCGGTGAAGTCATCCTCTGTACCACGCCTGAAGGTAAAATGAATGGTAGGACGTCGGTACAAGGAGTCGATGAGCCATCCCAATAAGAAGCCGAAGAGAAGTCCTCGGCCACCACCCATCCGCCAACCGATGAAGGCGAAGATAATCTTGAAACTTAACAGACAGGACATACAGAATCGGAGTATTCGGAGTTTTCAGAGTATTCGGAGTTTTCAGAGTATTCGGAGTTTTCAGAGTATTCAGAATTATCAGAGGACTTGCCTTAGCTTCTCTGAAACATCTTCAACAGGGACGATTTGGTATTCACTATCCTTAAGCCAGACGATGCGGCGAGAGATGATGGGGATACCAATATCCTCGAGCATGAGGGCATAGAGGCTCAACTGAATAGTATAGAGCGAAAGGTCTTCCTCTGTCATAGCATTGAATGGTTCACGAAGCATCTTGCCATACTTACGGTTGTATTCGCTGGCAAGATTGGCATTGGTCTTATAATCGAGGATGACGAAGCCTTCGGGCTGTCCGTCGGTACCATCCTGGTAGTAAAGCATATCGAAAGTGCCGGCAATCTTCTCCCTAAGGTTTCTCTCCTGACAGGGATTCTTGCCGCTATGTACCTTTGCCTCGTTGATGACCAAGTGCATACTGCACGGCATCTCGTTCATAAATTTGAGTACAGCCTCTTCCTTCGGATGGATAGGAGCAAGGAAATCATATTCAGGCATATACTGGGGCTGTATCAATGGGCAGATGCGCTCAGGCATTCCGGCACGCAGATAACCGAGGCTCTCACCATAGGCATGTGTCTTGGTGCCCAGCGTAGTGGCACGGAAAGAATTCTGCCGCCACTGCTGTATCCAATGTTCGGGAGTCTCACCATGCTTCTCTGCATAACGCTTTGCCTGCAACTGTTCGTTGAAGGGCTCGCGGATGAAACGGTGCGCCACATTAGAGACGGAAGGCAACGACTGCCCATTCAGCACATAGCGGTGCCCCTCTTCGTAGAACTCCAAGTCCTGGAATTCTCGGAGCACCCGTCTGCGGACATCAGTCACTATTTCCGGTTCACCGAGGATAGTGAAAAATTTATTCATTTACGATTGGACTTTTTTATTTTGGAAAGAGATACCGCCAGCACAGAGGCTTGATTATTTTATTATTTTCTTTCCGCCGATGATATTCACGCCCTTAATGGGACGACTGAGGCGCTGACCGGAAAGATTATAGAATAGTCCCTCTCTTATCTTCCCGAGGGGAGAGGAAAGCCCTGTCTCATCATCATCAAAGAGATAGCCCTTGACACCTGCGTTGCTAATGAGGTAAGCCTTGCCCTTGGGCACCTCTGTGCCCGACTTCACTTGAAAAAAGCCAACTGTGCCATCAAGCTTTGCCAGCGCGTAAATACTGCCGTCTCCTGTCACATCCCCGTTGCTGCCAAGCAAGTCATTACTGACAGTAAGGGAGGCATCAGATGTCTTGGTCAGGAAATAGGTGTCGGGGGTTGTGGCTGTCACAACAAGAGCCGTTCCCTTGGGAGCCTGAGTGAGAGGCTCCAAGTGAACATATCCAGGCGTAAGCTGTCCGGCATAAGCCGTAACGCCAGAGCTGCTGAAATCCACATCTGTCGTTGCTACGTATGTACCGAAGTATTTGCCGTTCCTCTCTGCCTGGTCGGTAATGGTGACGCGGGGACGTGCCACAGGGTCAACCTCGACCAAAGCGTCACGAAAGGTGGGACGGAACTCAGAGACCTGAATCACCCCGTTACCGCCACCCTTTCGTTCTGTAATGACCCACTTGAAACTCTGATAAGCCTTGGTTGTCTCGGAAGGAAGTGTATAGGTGTAGGTCGTATAGTTCACATCCTGTAGCTTTGTGTCGTTGGTAACAGAAGCAATCACCTCCCATGAAGCATCATCCTTGTCGGGATAGCTGTCAACAGTGGAGCCATAGAACGTCCATGACTTGGGGTTGCGGCCAGTATATGAGGCATTGTCGTTGGCAGTCGAAATCTTATAGCCCGTTACATAAATGGGACGAGAGGCATGGAAGATGGCATAGACAGAATTGCCATCGCCACCATTGAGGCACCATTTTGTGGAAGTGCTGCCATCAACAATCTTGTCATAGTTCTCACCAGAATTAAAACCAGCCGAACCTTCATCGGGTATGAAGAACACATCGACAGCAGCCCGCTCGTATCCCTTTGCCTCAGCCTTTTCATAAGAGAGGCTATTGGTGCTCTGTGCCAAGTTCGTCATATCATTCTTGCCACCAAGAGGCGCATAGATTTCAAGGCTGGACTTGAGCATACGACCATCACAAACGGCATTGATTTCCTCGGGTGTCATACCTGAGCGCCAGAAGGAAAGCTCGCTCACTTCGCGGCTTTTGGTCTCGTCACCCACGCTGACTGTCTCGATACGAGCCAGACGTTCGCCAACCTCGCCAGCCTTCGTCTTATCGACATAGAGGATAGTGCGGCGCTGCGCATAGTAGCTTGTCAAAGTAACATTGTGCCAGTTGTCGTCGTTGATAGTAGTGGTTGAGGTTATGGTAGAACCTGTAGGAGCTGTGTAGGTAACTGTGCCGTTGGCATTCACGCGAACGATGGCTTGCTGCGTACTGGATGACTGGGTCAGGTAGACGACCTGTCCCTCCGTGCCCTTGATGCGAACCGTAACTGTGAAGGGATGAACCGTTCCTTCCGGTTCGAAGTAAATCCTCTTGCCAGCCTCTATAGTCATACTCTTCGTCTGGTCACGCACGGGTTGCGCCTTGCCGGCCTTGATGGCATCAAAGAGCGAGGGCACCATCGCATACATAAACTCAGCATGGCCAGCTGTGTTCTGGTGATACGTGTCGGATACATAACCATCCGCCCATTGGCCGTTGCCCTTGTCAATAGCACCTAGCACATTCGTCGAAGGCACATCCCACTCGTGGATGAGCAGGTTAAGTTGCTTAACGTAGTTATAGTCGCTTTCGTTGTAGTCGCCACGGGTATAGTTGTTCATCACCATCGGTATCTTGCCGTCCGCGCGTACCATACTTATTAATGTAAGCATGTTGTCGCGCCACTGGTTGAAGACTGCTTGCTGGTTGCTTGCGCCATGAATGCCCTCATTGCCGAGTGAGAGACCGAAGATGACGTAACGGCCAAAGTCGCGGATAAGGTCATCATAACGATTCAGAAGGTTAACCGTCGTGTTACCACCAATAGAGACATTGGCTGTATAGAAAGGAGTCTCGCTCTTGCCCTCATTATGACGGGCAATAAGCTGCTGACCATAAAGATAACGGTAGCCCTTGTAATCAGTTGCACCCTGACCGTTGGCAACGGACGAGCCAAAGACAGAGATGCGATTCTCATCAATAGGAGCGGAGATGTTGTAAACCATATCCTTCATATTGACGGTAATGGTATAGGTGCCAGCATTCTGATAGATGTTCTCTGTGCTCTGTCCCTTCTCGACTTCGCCGAGAACATAACGCGTAGCTGCACCTTGAAGACGCTTGATGGCATAGGAGTCATTGTTGTTGAGGGCAAAGTACATTGTCTTATCTACCCATTGTTGGGAAGCCGTCTCTTGGAGTGTCACCTCTCCCTCAAAGACACCATCTGCCTTGTAAGGGATAGCAGGATTGCCACCACCGATATTGCCACGCACATTCATTGTGACAGGCAGAACAGTCACAGTATTGTCGGAAGTGTTGACGGTGATACGAGCCACACAGCCCTCTGCAACAGAGAAAGCAGCATCGCCAGTAAGGTTAAAGGTGCCATCACCATTGTCATAAAGCGTGACAGCTTCATCATCAACGGTGCCAGTGAGATTGAAAGTGCCTACATTGAGGCGGGCAAACGCTTCATAGAGGTTATTGCCAAGAGATTTGAAGGTCACATCCTCGGCATTGCCACTAAGGGAAAGACTTGCGAACTCGAGAGGTTCCTCAGGACGTGTGCCACCTTCATACTCCTCTATCTTCATTGCGCTGATGTGTGCCATACCAGCCACGCGCTGATAGGTGATGACTATGTTGCCGCTGCGATCGGGATAAATGTAATCGGTCTGCAGAATGTTGCGCAGGTTACCAGGATAGCCATAGCCACCTACATCATAGCCGGAAGTGGTCTGTCCGCCTACCCATGTGCGTTGCCCCTTGATGGTGTATTGCGTGCAACGATTGTCAGTATGGTTGCGCGTACCATAGATATAGAAGCGGTAGCAGTTGGCAGTGTTAAGCTTAGTCAGTTTGAAGGAACGGGCATCACCATTGTCGATGAAGACATAGTCTTCGGTTGCCGTCTGGATGGCGAGATCGCCCAAGTCGTTAACAGAAGGGCTGTTGTTGCCGCCGGCATTGATGCCGTTAGTATAGGTCTGGTCAACAACAATGAAACGTGCTCCAGTAGAGGTACCTTCACTATTTTTGATAGCAATAGTCTTGTTAGCAGGAATGGTGTTGCTGCTACTTGAGCCGGAAGTTATGTTGTTCCATTGGTTGCCGTTGACGTCGGTTCCTGTTGTAGTGTGGCCACGATTTGCATTACCCGTCTCGCCGAAGTCGAAATACATCTTCTGCTTGAGTGTGAGTTCCTGGTTAGGACGTGTCTGTCCAGAGACTTCTTCTATCTTCATGCAGTTGAGGTAAACCATGCCACCGCTGTACTTTTTACTCATCGTGAGGTCAATGTTGCCGTTGCGGTCGGGGAAGATAAGGTCGCTTGTCAGGATGTTATTGTTATTGCCGTTATAGCCGCCATCGCCGATACCACTGCCGGACATTGCCATTTCGTCCTTCCAACAATTCTCACCGGTCAGTTCGAAATAGCCAGCACGATCCTCAGCAACAACACGAGAGCCGAAAAGATAGAAACGATAGCCCTTGCTTTGGTCAAGTCCGCCGAAATGGATGACACTGTAGTCCTGGCTACCTTCCATGTGGATGTAGTCCTGAGTGGCTGTAGCAATAGCGAGATCGCCAAGCAGAGAAGCAGAAGGAGACTCGAGTCCGCCTCCACCACTCATACCATTGGTGTGGAAGTAGTTGCCTATGGTCATGGTGCGAGCCGTGAGTTGTCCCTGTGAATTAGTCAGGCTAAAGCTTCTCGGATACATGCGTTCGGTGGGCATTGCGTAAGCGTTTGTCCAATAGTGACCATTGGCATCGGCACCGATTGTCTGGTGTCCACGGCTGTCATTGTCTGTCTCGCCGAAATCGATATAGTAAGTCTGGTCGCCACTAACTGCAGGCATCTCGTCTTCCTGGCCGTTGGTGTCGAACTCCTCGAGTTTAATGATGCTGATATGTCCGAAGGAACAGGACGGTGCAGTATTCTGCTTGAAGGTAAAGAAGATTGTGCCGTTGGCATCGGGCGACATGTAATCGCTGACCGAGACGTTGCGGACATTCTGGTTGATGCCATCGCCACCGAGACCAGGACCGCTGGTGTATTGTACCCAATTCCACTCGGTCTTGCCCTTCAGCATCAAAACTGTGGAGCGATAGTTACTGCCATCTGTACGTGTACCGAAGATGTGAAAGCGATACTTCTTGGTACGATCAAGGCGCTGGAACACGAGCATAGCCGTGCCACTATTCTCCGAGTACATATAGTCCTGGGTTGCACTTGTCACAGCCATCTCATGAAGATTCTCTGCATAGGCCGAGGGATCTTTCAAACCCCCATTGTTGTAACCGTTGGCATTGAAAGCAACTAGGTTGTGGAGGGTAATGCCGGTGGCTTGGTTGTCGGTAGTGACGACGGCGCACGAAGTACCGGCTGCTATGCTGGAGATGTCGCTTGATTGTGGAGCCATGTTGTTCCAATAGTTACCGTTTGCATCGGCTCCGCTGGTGATATCGCCACGACTGCCTGCCTTGCCGCGCTCGCCGAAATCGAAGAGCATCTTGCGTGTCAGCGTATAACCCAGTTCAGGGCGGGTCACGCCGCTGTACTCAACAATCTTCTGAGCGTTGAGATGTACCATTCCACTCTTTGTCTTCTTGATGATGGTCATCTCGATGCAACCATTCTCATCAGGGAAGATGAGTCCGGACTCTTGCACATTGTTGTTGTTTCCATTGTAGCCATTGGCACCAATGCCAGCGCCGCCCATCTTGTGGTCGCCCTGCCACTTATTGAGGCCTTGGAACACAAATGTCGCTTCACGACCCGGGGTACCCGTATCGGTACGGCTACCGAAGCTAAAGAACTTGTAGCCTTTGTTCAGGTCAAGTCCCATAAAGCGGATGATAGCATAGTCCTGACTGGCTTCGAGGAAGATATAGTCCTGCGTTGCACTCTCGATGGCGAGGTCGCCAAGCAAAGATGCAGAAGGATTCTGCAAGCCACCATTACTGAAACCATTGGTAGAAAAACGTGTAGAAAGCTGCAAGCGGCATTCGGTAGCAGTGTTATCCGATGTCACCATGTTGATGGTCTGCGGATAGGCCTTGTCGGGTGCTGCCGTTCCTTTTCCATAGATGTTGTTCCAATAGTGTCCATTGGTATCGGCACCCACAGTTTTATAGCCTTGATTCGCTACGTCGTTCTGACCATAATCAATATAGAAGGAGCGTTCCAGTGTCTGTGCTCCAACATTCAGCGCGCCAGTCAATAGAGCAAGCGTCAGCAATGTCTGTTTTGCTTTCATAAGTAAAAAAATATGTATCCTGTTAATAAATTGCTGCAAAGATAATACTATTAACGCTATTTTGCAAGCATTTCAGAGGAAAAGCTTACTTTACCTTAAACTTTTCACCTGAAGTCTGAGACTGGAATTCAGGTGCATAAAGGCATGTAAGACGAGCTGAAGGCAAAAGGAAGCTACCTGTGCGACTGATAATCCAATCCTCTTCGATGACATAGGTGCCACGCGGCAGGCGATCCATGAAATACTCGGTACTGGCATCATGCATTGCCTGATAGTAACCTATACCACTTTGCCAACGGTAGCCAGAGAGCTGCTGGGTAGGTTCTGCCGCTGCCGGACGCGGAGCACGAAGACAAACGTATTCATAATCTTGGTCAGCAGTAATAGTATAGCGGACATGGATGCGGTCACCCGCAGACCATTGGCCATTGGCCATTGCATTCACTTCGCGGCGGACAGTCATGCCCTCGCGATGGCTTTCAACTTCGGAAGCAGACAACTGGTACTGGGCATAAACGGCTCCCCAGGAGAAGCCTGTCCCCTTGTTCTTTTGTTCAAGAGTAAATTCCTTAGCCCTGTTGATATTTTCAATCTGTTCGCGAACATAGCCGTAGTCAACCTCCTGCTTCTGCAACTTGCGCGTCTGGTTATCATAGGAGACTTTACCTATCCAATTGCCCACCTCAGTATGAAAGTCGCTCTGCAACAAGGCGTAGATGGCATTGGCTGACTGTATGGGACGTTCCCATTCCTGCGTCCGCTTCTGCAAAAGAAGCCATTCGGCCATCTTTGCAAGCAAGTCTGTTTCCCCCGGTTCCACAGTGCGCACAGCCTCCATCAGGTTAACGTGTGTCTCTACCTTGCGGTCAATGCTCACGAAGTTGCCACCAGGGTAGTCAAGGTGCATGCCGTCGCTGTGACAAAGCAGCTCATGAAGGCGAGGCATAAGGGTACGAGCCTTCTTCTCTTCGCCAGACTTTTGCAGAACAATAGCCGCCAAAGCACGATCCTCACGGTCAAAATCATCAGATTGCTTCTTCAGAAGCGACAGGAGATATCGTGTGTCATCATCTTCCTTACCGCCATACATTATATATATATACAGATAACGAAGGGCAGAGAAGGAGAGAGATGGTTTCTTCTTTTTGCGAAGCACCTCAACCTTCTCGTGCATTTCCTTCCCGAGGAATGACATAGCCTTATCAAGTATCTGACGCTCCGGTACGGGCAGACTGCCGGTGATTGCGCCAAGACGTACAAGCAATGTAGCCACTTCAGAAGTCATCCATTCGCTTCCACGCATACCGGGGAACCAGCCAAACGAGCCATCGGAATGCTGACGAGCAGAGAGAGCCGATAACATCGTCATTCGGCGTTGCTCTTGTTCCATCTCGTTGAAGAGCGTAACAAGGCGCTGCCTGCTAGCTTTCTGCTGCTGGGCATCAATTATCCAGGGCGTTTCGTTGAGTAAGATGTCTGCTAACTGCTGGTTCTTGACGAGCGGACTCTCCATAGCCTGCGAATTCTCTTCCTTTGCCCAACCTTCGATAACAGTTCTCAAGCCTGCATATTTGTGAGCGAGATGGTAGGCAACACTTCCACCATAATAGGCAGATGCAACCGAAAGGACATCGTTGTGAGTTGGAGCCGTCAAGGAAGGCAAAGCAAGTAAGGCAAGTGTGATGGGCTCAGAAACATGCTCTATGGTCAAAGTCTTGCCCCTTGCATCCTGCTCCTTGCCCCCAAAGAGTTTGGAAAGGTCCATCGTAAGCGTCGTATCGCCCCGGAGCATATAAGCCTTTGTCACTGTGACATTCTGCATATCGGACAGAACAGGCAGGTAACGCACCTCACCGTCGCTGCTGTCTTTGGTTTTTGCAATCCATTGAACAGCAAGGACAGGATGGTCTAGCGTTGCTGTAATAGGCATCTGATAAACAGCCTCCTTGCCTGGTTCGAGGTCGAACTTCACTTTCATACGCTTGACGCCCCACTTGTCTTCTGCACAATAAACGTCGAGGATGGCTTCACCTTTCTGACGCATATCCGAAGCATTTCGAATGGAAGCGGTCAACGTGGCTTCATCACCATTTCGTAGGAAACGCGGCAAATTCAGTTCTGCCATCAGCTCTTTCTTAGCCACAATGGTCTCCTGCCACTCTGCCTTCATCATGTCCTTGGTGTGTGCCAAGCCGTGCAGATGCCAGGCTGTGAGTCCTTCAGGCAGGGTAAAGTCAATGGAAGTCTGACCCTTGCTGTCGGTTCTTAATTGCGGATAGAAGAAGGCAAGTTCAGACAGATTGGAGCGGACATAAGCATCTTCTTCAATCTCAAATCCTGCAGCCTCTTCTTTCATTACCTCGCCTGTATATTCCTTTGCAGCTATATCAAGCCCTGCAATCTGACCTTGAAGAGCTTGGTCAACGGACTCGAACCTGAGATCCTTTACATCGTTCATATTGAATTCCTTAATGGCTCCGGCATACTCCCTCTTAGCCATTGGAGGCACTGCCACCATCTCATAGACTCTGTCTTCAACTGCCACACCCCTCAAACGCATGGTGGTCCTACCACCTCTTGTCATTCGTAAGCCCTGGAAATACTCTTCGTTCCAGTTTGCAAACTCATAACCTTCGTAAGGTAAAAGGTGCAAAGGCAAGTTGAGCGAGGTATAATGGTATCTTCCATACCATTCGTAAGCATTAACTCGAAGCGACACGTTGCGGTTGCAAGCACGATAAATGCTCAAATACATATTATAAGGATAAAGTGCATCAAGCGAAGCATCATACATACCAACCATCACATTTGCCGAAGCGGGAGTACCATCAGGTCGTGTCAAAGTCAGTTTCCAACGCTCTTTCTGACCTGGTTGCAACTGGTCACGGAAAGTGTCCCAACGCATTGTGAGTCGCGTTTCGGGCTCTTCCAAAGTAAAGTTTCTCGAGGCTTCCCCACTCCGACCTTCATGCATCAACATCAATGTCACTTCCAAATGATGACGGAATCGTTCCTCGTAAGGCACTTCCATCATCGTGGCTTGGTCGGAAAGATGCAGCAAAGTATCCTTCACAACGCCACACTCGGCAGTCAAGATGCAATAAACCCAAGCCTCAGGCAAGGTCGTACCAATCTGGAAACGGGCTGGCTTCTCTGCCGACATCGTATCGGTTGGAGCATAGAGCCACAAGTCGTGCTTGCCAAGAAGACGTTTGTCGGTAATGGAGAAGATGGTAAAACTTGCCTTACAAGATGCCGTATCGCCCTTTACTTCGGCTTTCGCGTAAACGTCATACTTACCTGAGGGCAAGGTTTGAAGCACTACGGGAATGGTATCCTTGTTTGCAGGCAAGAAGAAGTTCTTGATTTCCTTGCCGTCTTGTGTCAGCATACAAAGCACATTACCCTCAACTTGCTTGTCGTTGCTGGAATAGAGATTGAAACACCAAGGCAAGAGCCGTTCCCTGCATTGCTGTTCCGGAACATTTCCCCACATCCTGAGTGGCGTACTGCAAATCGGAACACGAATGCTGCCCTGTCGTGTTTCACCTTCTGGACTGAGCACATCAACCGAGAGTTGAAGCGTTCTGCCCCAACGCAAATCTTCTTCCGAGAGCTCCTCTGAGACTGGTATGCGAACGCTGAACTTGCCTTCTTCATCGGTATAAAGGGTATCGATGTCGTGTTCCTCGCTTGGACTGACGCGCCTATACCACCAACTTTGCAACCATCGGTAAGTGCCGGTAACTCTTGCATTACCGACTGGCCACTGACTATAAGTCAAAGCCTTTCCTGTCAAAGTAATGCTGTCAACTGGAAGCGTAATGGCTGGAGCTTCGTCCATCTCGACTTGGAAAGTGGGACGACGATACTCTTCAACGCTGAAGTAATGGTAATGACTGCCAAGAACAATGTGGTAACGTCCCGGCAAACCCGACTCGGGCAATTGCAAACTATCCTTTAAAGTGCCAAACTCGTCGGTCTTCAAAGTATGCTTTGCCAGTTCCTGACCATTGACATCAAAAAGTGTAAGATTATACTCCTTGCCTGCCTCAGCCGTTGGTGCTTGGTCGTGACTCTTGGTAAAGACAATACCGCCAACATAGACCATTTGTCCTGGACGATAAATGCTGCGGTCGGTATAAACATTGATATGTTCCAAGAGTTTGTCGTTGTTGTCGTAATAAGCACGCCAACCCAGACTTTCCCTGTCGAAAGCATTGTCCTCACCTTTCGAGAGCTCTACATAAACATAGTTCCGCTTGCCCTCAAAAGCAATCTCAGCAATGCCGCTCTCGTCGGTCATCTTTTCTTCGAGCAAAGTGTATTCTTGCTTTTCCTTTTGATAGAAACTTACCTTCACACCTTGCTGCGGTTCGCCACTTATCACGTCCGTCACCATCACTCGTTCCTTTTTGTCGGGCATAGCAACAGACATAAAGGTGAGGGCTGACACATCGAACAGAACAATCTGAGGCGCGTATTTATCCAGCTTCTCTTTCGTCGTGCCATCAAGCACAAAGGCATAACTTCCGAAACTTGGAGAGCGCCACTTCAAGGTGTCTTTCTTTGTTTCGAGGGCTTCCACACCTTCCATCGAAACAGGCAAAGTCTCGACAAGCGTACCGTTCTGCTTCACTTGCTCCAACCTTGTTCCAGCATTTTCATCATCGCTGAAATCAAAATGATTGGGCAAACGATAAACGGCAATACTGCCCGACTCCATATTCTTGATCTCAAGTGGGATGTCGTAATCCCATTCAGGATAGAACATTTCGCGGAACTTTCCCGCAAGCTTTGGCGAACGAAGTTCGGCAATGCGGTTCTTGATTGCGTTGGCCTCTCTGCTTCTTGGATAACGCTTCAAAGCAAAATTCAAGAGGTCTTCCCTTTCTTGATTCTTCTTGCCATACAAGTTTGCCAGTCGCAGATAAACCTCAGCGCAAGCATCCAAGTCGGCATAATCGTCACGAAGCCTCATCAGAACATCTTCCGAATCGCCCTTTTCCGAAAGCGAATCCAGCCTGAGCATCAACGTCGCCTCTCTCAAACCATGCCTGCGATAGACATTGATGATATCCTCATAACGGGGTACACGTTGATTTCGCCTTTCATCTTTTGTGAGGTCACTCAAGCAAGCTTGCCAAACGAGATAAAGCACATCGTTCCCAAAGATGCCATCGTCCTTGCCTTGCTCTGTCAAAGGCTTTGTATCGGGAAGTTTCACTGCATGAAGCGCCTCTGCATCCTGCAAAGCTTGGGCATAGAGTTCGGCAGAATGACGACGGTATTCATCGTGAGTCCACTCCTGAATACTATCGGGGTCGCTCTTCGTCTTACTGTCATAACGCTGAGAACGCCATGCATTACCGATGAGCAAACGGCCCATTGCAGCACGATAAATGGCTTGAGCCGTCGGGTCTTTCTCTGCCAACATCTCAGCCTTGAGCTCCCGCCAATCGTAGAAGAAACTGTCGGGCGTAATGTCTTCCCGCTTTTGATTCTCTTTCAGGACAACCGCCAATCTTTGAGCCGCTCTCTGACAAGCCTTTCCCTTGTCCTTATCGCTTTGCAGCACACCTTGCCAAACAGCTCTTTGCAAGTCGCCCTGCTCATTGTCGTCGGCATATTCCCAATACATCGCGCCTCGCAAGCCTTGCTCCTTGATGTAGGCACACTTCATGGCAATCGAGCGTGGACTCTCAAAGCCAATCGCCAACTCGCCATTCTCGTCAGCCAAGAACGATGCCTTTGACACATTGCTCCACACCTCCTTCAAGGTCTGCTTACCACGGTCGCGATACTTCATATACTGCCCGTCCTTGCCTCTACCATAGAAAGGCATGCCCAACACAATCTTGTTATCGGGCACTCCAGCTTTGCGATGAGCCTCCAAGGCTTCCGAAGCACAATTCCAATTAACAATCTTTGAGCGATAGAGCGCAGCATGATGATAGGGGGCGTTACCCATGTCGTAGGCCATCACATTGACGAGATCGAGGTACTGAACGCAACTCTGGAAGTCGATATATTGAGCACTTCCGACACTCGCCAAAGTAAGCCAGAACTTCTTTCCCAAGGTCTGTCGGAGGTCGCGCATCAGCAAAGTGAAGTTCTCTGTGTCCTGTGGTGACGAACTGATACCGGCGCTGTTTTGCGTCGGGTACTCCCAATCGATGTCGATGCCATCGAGCCCAAACTCATTACAAACACGACGACAGTCTTGGGCAAAGGCCTTGCGGTTCTCTTCCGAAGCCGCCATCTCGCTGAAACGTCCACTGCCCCACCCTCCGATGCTTAGCATGACGCGTAATTTGGGCTGCTTTTGCTTGAGGCTGACAAGACTTCGCAGTCTTTCCTCATTGTCGATGCGAACACCATTGAATTGCTCATTCACATGCCCGAAGGCATAATTGAGATGTGTCATAACGGTTGGATCAGGAACAACCTGCGTCCATGAAGTGACATAGGCCACGACAACCGGTTCTGCCTTTTTGCTGGCAAAGACACTAAGCCAGCAGCAAAGAGCGAGGGCAAGGGCAAGTAGATGCTTCATAATTCTTTTTTCGTTATAATGATATAACGGTATTACATTTTTCCCATTAAGGGAGAAATCAAATCTCCTCCAAAAGGGCTTTGAGGAAGGTCCAGAACTTTGCTACCGATGGGATGTTGCAACGTTCGTCGGGCGTATGGGGACTACGCAAGGTGGGACCGAAGCTAACGAGGTCCATCCTGGGATAGACGCCGCCTATGATGCTGCACTCCAAGCCAGCATGGCAGACCTCCACCTTTGCTTCCTCGTTCAAGACTTGGCGATAAACCTCGACCATCTTTGCTACAATGGGGCTGTCGAAGTTGGGTTGCCAAGCACCGTAGTTGCCGCCATATTCCACCTTCATACCTGCCATCGAGAAGCAGCTCTCCTGCATCTCCTGAATGTATTCCATCATCGTCTCATTGCTGGAGCGAGCCAGGATAAGGATGCTGGCCTCGCCTGCTCCGATGTTGATGATGCCCAAGTTGCTGCTGGTCTCAACGACAGCAGGAATGCTGGGAATGTTGCGCAATACGCCATCGTGACAGGCCATAATAGCATTCACCAGGTTGTCCTGAATCTCTTCCGGAACGCGTCCTGCCGGCATAGCTGTGGTCTCAACGGTCATTGTGATGCCTTCTTCAACACCACGGAACTCGTCGTTAAAGACCTCCTGACAATATTCTGCCAGTTCACAGAAATCATCGTAGTTCTCCAGGGGAACAGCCATCACAACGGTAGCTGTACGGGGAATTGCATTGCGCATATTGCCACCCTGCCAAGAACAAAGCCGAGCATCATCATCCACAATAGCCTGACGGACGAAACGAGCCATCAGTTTATTGGCATTGGCTCGACCTTCATTGATTTCCAGACCGCTGTGACCACCGCGCAGGCCCTTGAGCGATACCTTTACTGCAATGTCTCCTTCTTCCAAAGGCACTTCCTTGAATTGCATCGTGGCGCTGATGTTCACACCACCTGCTGAACCGATAACGAATTCGCCCATTGTCTCGTTGTCGATGTTCAACAGAATATCACCTTTGAGCGTATCTGCTGATAGGTTATTGACGCCATACATGCACGTTTCTTCGTCTGCAGTGATGAGAGCTTCGAGCGGGCCATGCTTGATATCTGTACTCTCCATAACGGCCATGATGGCTGCTACACCCATACCGTCGTCGCTGCCCAAGGTCGTACCCTTAGCCTTTACCCAATCGCCATCGATATAGGTCTCGATAGGGTCTGTCTCGAAGTTGTGCGTACTCTCGTCGGTCTTTTGTGGCACCATGTCCATGTGAGCCTGCAGAACGGCACACTTGTGATTCTCCTTGCCCGGAGTGGCGGGTTTGCGCATAACGATATTCTCCGCATTGTCCTTCCATGCTTCGATGCCGTGCTCCTTTGCCCAATCGAGCAGGAACTGCTGCACTTTCTGTAGGTGTCCGCTAGGACGCGGCACTTGAGTCAGGAGATAGAAATTCTTCCAGATAATCTGGGGTTCGAGGTCTTTAATTAGCTTTTCCATATTCTTTGCAATTTTAGTTAACGATAATTTGAGACAAAGATACAAAGAAAATAGGAATTACGAAGCGTGTATTATGATTTATTTAAGTTTTTTTCATACTTTACATATAACTGCTATATCATAGCCTTAATAAATCGTAAACGATACACAAGTAAATTAGCTCAATCCGTATCACCCCAAATAATCATACGCATCATTGAGGTCAATCATACGTATCGTCGGAGCAAATCATACGTATCGTTGAAAACAGTCATACGTATCTTTGGAAACAGTCATACGTTTGTCCCTTTCGTACAGAGCGTTATAACCCTCCCTTAGGAGCGATACTTATTGCTCCTAAGGGAGGGATGGGACGCTGACGCTGAAGCTTTCTAAAATGTATCAGAGGCGAAGTTACTTCACCAAGATTTTCTTGCCATCAATGATATTGATGCCTTTTTGCATCTTGCTCAGGCGCTGGCCGGCAAGATTGAAGATGGCTCCCTCTTCCGTCTCTCCGAAGAGAGGGGCGATGCCGTCGTCTATTCCCAATCCTATCAAGGTGCAAGTGTTGTCCTCTTCCTGACGAGTGATAGCGCTGCCGATGCTGAGGGTGCCGGAACTGCCCACATTGAAGAAGTTATAATAACTGGCGCCCCTCGTAGATACTACTAAGTCGATTTCATCGGCAATCGTGATGTTGCTGGTTTTACCGGAACAGTAACTGCTAATGCCATCCGTGCCGCCAGTAGCATAAACGGTGCCGCCCAAGATGTTGATGTTGCCGCATGAATAGCGTCCGGCACCGATGCCAGGAGCAGAGCTGCCACCAGTAGCATGGACAACGCCGCCCATGATGATGATGTCGCCACATACCGAATAGCCAGCACCGATACCTGCGCCGTTTTCACCGCCAATGGCAGTGATGTTGCCGCCTTCGATGACGATATTACCAACACTTCCATTATTAAAATAAGATGCGCCAATGCCAGAACCGTAGTACTTGTCATACATACTTACTGTACCGCTTTGTGTCAAAAGCGAGCCGTCACCCTTGATGGTAAGCGTAGTACCTTCGGGACCCACTTGAATGCCTGGCGAATTACCATCTACTCCTCTCACCACGTTATTGCCCTCGAGGATGATAGTGGCGTCACCATCGCAAGTGATGCCTGGGCTTATGAAATAATGATAGTCATCGATTATCGCATCTTTGAGCTTCACCGTAGCGCCAGGGGCGATGAAGACTCGTCTGCCCACTGAAAGAGTGCCGGTAATGGTCATGCCATTCTTGGCGGTAGCATAATAGGTGGGATAATCTGCTTTCACTTTATCAAGATTGCCGTCCCATTCCGGCTCTTCGGGTACAACGAAAGGATACAAGAGGCGAGTGTTTACGTCCTTGCCAATCTCGTTATTCAAGTTGTCGCTGATATTGATGGTACCGCAAGTGCCACCAAGGCCTGCACCAATGGGATAAAGACCGTTTAGCCCCTCAGCCTCAACCCATGAGATGCCTCCTCCAATAGTTATGTCGCCGCCTGCAGCACCATATCCGCCGCCAATAGCCGGACTATAGCCATTGCCAACAGCATAAACGGTGCCGCTCTCGATAACGATGTTACCGGAAGACAGCTTTCTGCCGCCGCCTATACCCGCTGCTTGGCCACTGTGCATTTTGGTGCCACCGCTTAAGGCTTCAAGCTTGCCATCACCCTTGATGGTGAGCGTCTTGCCCGCCGGCACATAGATGCCTGGATAGTATGAGTGGAGTCCTTCTACCCAGTTGCCCCCCGTAAGGATGATTGTGGCATCGCCTTCGCAGGTAATACCTGCCAATGGGGTATTATTGTTATATAAGTATATCGTTATGCCAAGGAGCGTCACTGTTGCACCATCGGCAATGGCAATCCTTACAGGCTCATGAAGTGTGCCCCTAACACTATCCCGATCACCTAACGTCAGGTCTTGGGTGATTTCCGAGAGATTCCAAGTCGTTGGCTTGCCATCCTTGTGATATGAACCCGTCGTGAAGTGCATGTAAATATATGCACTGCCTCCGACGCCTCTGTTCAAGTCATAGCCGTTGGGACCCGTGTCGCCATCAGCAGGCACGCCACCGGCAGTATTGGCATCGAAGTAGATGCTTGTAACGGCCGTTTCTGGTTTCAGGATCGCTTCTGTATAGTAAAGGTGGATGTATGCACCGCCAGCATTGCTGTTGAGGTCGCCTTTCATATCGACGAAATGGCTGGAGCCGACATAAGGCACAAGCTTATAGTTAACACCCGAGACATCCAACTCGTCGGGATAGTTCGTGCCTGTACGGATGTAGAAGCCAGTGACGTAGCCATGACTGAAGCCATCGATATTGCCCTTCGTCTTATAGAGAAGATAGATGTAGTCGCTCTTTTGGCCGCAACCCTTGTTAAGGTCATAATCGACGACCATCCAGCCTTCGCCTCGGTATTTATTCAGCAAGCTGTTCTTTTGGCTTTGGGTTTCGGCACCAACAAGCATCACGTCGGTGACAAACTCTTGCGCCCACGACATCAAAGGCATACTCATCGCCAGTACGACTGCCAGTAGTATAATGGAATTATGCGTAATTGTTTTCATAATGGGACTTTTGCTTAAATTTTGGTATTGTAGGATCTGATTTTGCTAATAATACGAAAGGAAACGCATGAATTCATGTTCTACGATGCAAAGGTACTACTTCTTTTTGAAACTTCGCTTTCCATTCTGCATTTTTTTTGTACCTTTGCAGTGAGAACGCATAGGACGGTTCCTATACATTAATAAATATATACGCGCGAAAAGATGAGCCTGCTCAACGACATAAAGGAACTCTTGCTACCGAGGACTTGTCCTGTGTGTGGAAAGCTGTTGATGGAGAGCGAGGATGTGCTCTGTGCCTTCTGCGCCATAGGATTGCCACGCTATCGCATTCAGCGCATCGACGACAACATGCTGCTACGCATGATATGGGAAACAGCCGATGTGCGACGCGCTATGACGTTTCTCACCTACAATCACAACTCGCCCTACCACAACCTCGTCATTGGTATCAAGTTTCACGGCAGGAGCGACATGGCCGTCAAGTTAGGCAGGTGGGCTGCGATGGAGGCTGCAAAACACGGTTTCTGGGACAAAGCCGATGCGCTGGTGCCCGTTCCGTTGACACGCTGGAGACGATGGCGACGCGGTTACAACCAGGCGGAGATGCTGGCGCGGGGAATGGCGGAAGTGACAGGACTGCCCGTACTGAACCTGCTCAAGCGCACGAAGAACCGCACACCACAGTCACGCCTTAGTGGTGAGGTGCGACGGAAGAACGCCGAAGGCATCTATCGTGCAAATATTCCCGACGAGTGGCGGGGGAAATGCCTAGTACTTGTAGATGATGTTATGACCACAGGTGCCACACTCGGCAGTTGTGCCCAGGCATTGCTTCGTGCAGACGAAAATGCAGAAATATGCATCTTCCCATTGACTTATGCAGGATAATGTAGCAAAATGCATTACTTTTGTAACTTTTTCTTTCAAAAAGTTGCAGGATTTCATATTTCTCTGTACTTTTGCAGCCGGATAACAAAATAACCAACAATAATTAACAATCATTTTATGGACGCAAAGAAAGTCTTGGAAGATCTGAAAAGACGCTTCCCCAATGAACCAGAGTATCATCAAGCAGTAGAAGAGGTGCTGGGCACTATCGAAGAAGAGTACAACAAGCACCCCGAGTTTGACAAGGTAAACCTCATCGAACGTCTCTGCATTCCCGACCGTGTATATCAGTTCCGTGTAACCTGGATGGACGACAAGGGTCAGATCCAGACCAACATGGGTTACCGCATTCAGCATAACAACGCTATCGGCCCGTACAAGGGCGGCATCCGTTTCCACCAAAGTGTGAACTTGGGCATCTTAAAGTTCCTAGCCTTCGAGCAGACTTTCAAGAACAGTCTGACCACGTTGCCGATGGGTGGTGGCAAGGGCGGCTCTGACTTCAGCCCTCGTGGCAAGAGCAATGCTGAGGTAATGCGTTTCTGCCAGGCTTTCATGCTGGAGCTGACGCGCCACATTGGTCCCGATACTGACGTTCCTGCTGGCGATATCGGCGTAGGCGGACGTGAAGTAGGTTTCATGTTTGGCATGTATAAGAAACTGACTCGTGAGTTCAGCGGTGTGCTGACTGGTAAGGGTCTGGAGTTCGGCGGTTCGCTGATTCGTCCCGAGGCAACCGGTTATGGTACCGTATACTTCCTGCGCGCTATGCTGAAGACCAAGGGCGACACCGTCGAGGGCAAGAAAGTACTTATCTCTGGTGCCGGCAACGTGGCTCAGTATGCTGCCGAGAAGGTGCTGCAGTTGGGTGGTAAGGTGATGACGATGAGTGATTCCGACGGCTATATCTATGATCCTGACGGCATCGACCGCGAGAAACTCGACTATATTATGGAGTTGAAGAACGTCTATCGCGGACGTATCAAGGAATATGTTGAGCAGTATCCCACAGCCAAGTACGTCGGCAACGGTGCTAAGCCTTGGTACGAGAAAGCAGACATCGCCCTGCCTTGCGCTACGCAGAACGAGCTGAACGAGGAACAGGCAAAGGCTTTGGTTGCCAATGGTTGCATTGCTGTTGCCGAAGGTGCCAACATGCCTTCCACACCAGGTGCCATCCGCGTCTTCCAGGAGGCCAGAATTCTTTACTCTCCTGGTAAGGCCAGCAACGCCGGCGGTGTATCTGTATCAGGTCTTGAGATGTCGCAGAATAGCGAGCGCCTCAGTTGGAGTGCAGAGGAGGTAGATGCCAAGCTACTATGGATTATGGAGAACATTCACGAGAACTGCGTGAAGTACGGCACACAGCCCGACGGCTATGTCAACTACGTGAAGGGTGCCAACGTTGCAGGCTTCATGAAGGTTGCTAAAGCTATGATGGCACAGGGCATTGTGTAAACAATGTTTCTGGTATTAAGAAGTTAAGTAGTTAACTACAATAAGAAGAGGGACGTGAGTTTTCACGTCCCTCTTCTGTTTCACCGAATCGAATCCTATTTCAGTTTCCGACCTCTGTAATAGGCGTCAAAGCTATCTTCGGCATAGCCGTCGCCCGTGTATTTGAAGGATGATGCCCATGCACCTTCCACCTTCTCGCCACAATAGTACACGTTGAAGGCATCCTTGGCATAGCCGCCACCCAGTTCCTTGAAAGAGCTGGCCATCGCATCGAGTTTCTTGTCGCCGTAATACACGTTCCACTTCGTCTTGTAATAACCTCTGTGGTGTGCTACGGGTTCCTCTCTTTCCATGTCATGAGGCCGTCTGCCGCTGCGCTCCTTCAGACGGAACGAAGCGGGATCGACATTCTCCAGCACCCGACCATTCATATATACATTGTATTGGTCTTTCGCATAGCCGTATCCCAAGTCCACGAAGCTCCGCGCATCGGCCTGCATTACGATTTCATTACCATAATAAATCCGGCCACGATCCACCTCATACCGTTGAGCGCTGCTCATCATGGCCCATCCAATCATTGCTACCAGCAAGAAAGACTTGTGTAAGAAAGCTGACTGTTTCATAGTTTTATACATTTGGTTAGTTTTCATGATGCAAAGGTATGGCTTGTTTTGCAAAGAGCAATATGGGAAATTCCTATTCCCTCACAGAAAATCCCTCCAATACGAAATGCATCATCAAGAGAGGCTTGCCGCAAATAGTGACAAGCCTCTCTCGTTTGGGGTGAAAGCGGAATATTACTTCTGCAAGACTTTCCTGCTGATTCCGTCGGAGTAGCGGATGATGTTCACGCCCTTTTGCAACTTGTCAATTTTGCGGCCGCTCAAGTCATACCAGTTCTCCCCTCTCCTCGGAGAGGGGTCGGGGGTGAGGCTCTCTATTCCATCAATGATAGCCTGTTCAGCACTCATGCGCTCGTTGTTTACAAGAGCCCATTCCCGTGTTGTCTGGGCGCCGATAATAATGCCATTTGCACCGTCTTCCATCTCGATGGAGGCTGGTGTATCGGAGAGAGCATAAGAGCCATTAGCAGAAGTCACGACGAACTTCTTGGCACCCACATTGTAAAGGTAGCGGCTGCCCTCTGCCTCTATTACCTGCCAACAATGGTTGGGGTTGTTCTCGTCGATTCCACTGACGGAATTGATGGTACCTATGCAGTTGTTCACAGGGTCAAAGACCGAATAAGTGAACGTATTGGCATCCATCAAGGTATAGGCACGCTCCATAGACACCTGTTCCTCGGCCGTTGCAATCTCGCGGATGTTGATGAACCTGTACCAGTTGTTATCGTAAGCGTAGGCATCCCAACTTCCTGTGGGGATATAGAGTGTCGTGTGGAAGAATGTCTGCTCCGAGAAAGCAAGTCCCGGGCCCACCGGCGGTGTAGTGCATTTGATGAGTACATTGCGCAGCTTGCAGCCATTGAAGGCAGAGGTACCAATGCTCGTCATACTGCTGGGAATGGAAACGGTGGTCAGGCCGCCGCAATCGGAGAAGGCATAGTTGCCAATACTCTCCACACCCTCGGGGATGGTAACGGAGGTCAAACCCTCACAACCGGAGAAGGTGTAGTTGCCAATGCTCTTCACACTCTCGGGAACGGCGAGGGTTGTCACCTCTTCGCCATTCAGATATAAATGATGGGCATACTGAAGAGGATTAGAGAAGAATGTGATGTCGTACCATTTCGCCAGATCTGTGATATTGACAGCCTTCAGGCCGATGCAGCCATCGAAGGCAGAGACACCAATGCTTGTCACACTCTTGGGGATGGAGACTGAAATCAAGCTGCGGCAACCTTCGAAGGCGGAAACGCCAATAGTCGTCACACTCTCACCGATGGAGATGGACGTCAGGTTGCTGCAACCAGCGAAGGTGTTGGATTTGATAAGTATCACGCCATCGGGAATGACGAGGTCCGTAATCTCTGTTTCCGCGTCGCTGAAGATGCGGTGTGCATAGTACAACGGGTTCGACCTGTCGGTGGCAAACGAAATGCCGCACCAGGCAGCAACGTCGGGCACAATAACCTTGTCTATCCTGCTGCAATCACGGAAAGCATACTCGCCGACGCTCGTCACACTGTTACCGACAGTGACGGTAGTCAAGGCGCTGCAACCATAGAAGGCACGGTCGCCAATTGTGGTCACGCCATTGGGAATCGTAATAGCGGCCAGTCCAGTACATTCATAGAAAGTCCAGTCGGCGATGCTCTTCACACTTTCAGGGATACTGACAGAGGTCAGGGAGCCACATTTATAGAAAGCCTGATAGCCGATGCCGGTCACGCTGTAGGTTTTCCCATTATAGGTGATGGATTCGGGGATGGTCACGTCGCCCGAATAAGAGCCCACGGCAAGGATACCGTGATTCACCGTAGCCTCGTCGCCAGAGAGGTCATAATAGATGCCGTCGACTTCAGCATCATAGGCATTTGCCATCATTGGCATAAGCAATGAGAGCAGGGACAAAAGGAAGAATTTCTTCATAATCTATATATTAATGTTATCATTCGCACGTTTTCGCCTGCAAAGTTACGAATAAGCGAGCAAAATGCAAAAGAAAAGCTTGTTTTTCTTTTCATTTTCGAGCGTGGAGGACTCCGGCTTGTCGCCTGAGCACCTACTGGAGCGCAAGAACTTCGACCGAAGGTCAAAGTTACGAATAAGCGAGCAAATAGCCAAATTTATTTGTGTTTTTTCGTTTATCGTCTTTCGTTTATCGTTTCGTCATCGTCAAGGTCAAAGTTCTTCGACTAAAGTCTCAGGCGGCAAAGCCGGAGTCCGAATAAGCGAGCAAATAGCCAAATTTATTTGAGCTTTTTTCGAGCGAAGTATTTTCTAACTACCCTTCGTCCTATCTCTACCGTAAATTGTTAACACGGCTACAGAGCGGCAATATACGAAAGTGGGTGTGTCATTACGTTTTGACACACCCATTTTCTCTTAGCTTATTGATGCAGACAACGTGTTCCTTTACTCTAAAACAACATTATTAATATTAATTGGGAATACATTGTCGTTATCAACTTCGTTTTTTACTTAATCACGACCTTCTTTCCATTCTTGATGTAAATACCAGCCTTTGTGGGCTTGCCGGACAGCTTGCTGCCATCAAGCGAGTACCAGTCTCCCTCGCCTTCGGCGATGGCTGGGGTGAGGCTTACGCCGTCAATCAAGTCGTCCTCGCTGCTGCCGGTGTATATCACTTTGAAATCTGTGTCCTTGTACCAGAAACTGAAGATTGCTTCGAAGGCATCTGCGGTATAGCTGCTTTTACGGCTAAGTTCCATGCTGCCCTCCTCCAGGACGTGAACGCCAGTTTCTTTTCGCTGCGCGTATGAGCCTGCGAAGTATCTTGAGGTGCTGCCTCCCAATGAGATACCCATATATACAGATTGCTTGCTACCTTCGAGCTTGACGAAGCCGAAGTTGGGGTTGACAATATCGGTTCCGCTCATATTCCTTATTATATAGGGCACATTGGCTTTCATCTCCAAGACGCTTGTAGTGAAGTCCAGAATCTCGACATCGCCCTGCTGCCTGGACAGCGTACTGCTATATTCCCTGATGTCGCAATTCTGCAGTACGCTGCCTATCCGCTTCACATTGAACGGCAGACAAATGGTGCGCCAGCTGCCGTCGCCCTTGATGGTAAGGTTCTTGATGGTAACGATGCCTTCCTTGCCATAGTTGGAGAAGATAAACGAATCGTTGTCTGAATGGGCATCGAGTGCAATCTCATCGGGCAGGATGAGCATATCCGAGGCAGGAGTGTTATCGGCATTGAGAAGGAATCCGGTAGAAGCAGCATTATAATAAGTACCATTCTGCGGAATGTAGAGTACACAATCAGAAGGAGCCAACATACTAAAGCCATAAAGGACAT
>JAGCNQ010000078.1 GCA_017645845.1 Bacteroidaceae bacterium | reverse complement strand
TGCCTTATTGCCGAATAACGAACGAGTTTTAAAAATGTCCCTCACATACTCACATAACCTCTCTGAAAGTCCGATGTACAAAGGGATGAGGGTACGGGAGGGCAATCCGTTCTCCCTCCCGTCTCCCTCCCGTTTTTGAGGTCTGTCAGTAAGCGTATCCGCTGTGACGCCTTGCGGTCTATAATGCCTTCCATTGGTCGGGCAGCAGGGCCCTGTATTCCTTGATTGGAGTGTTTGGCTGCATCAATGCCGTCCTGTTGATGACGTCAGAGATATACTCGAAGAAATTGACATTGTTGAGTCTGCATGAGCAGGCCAGCGAGTAAAACATGGCGGCACGCCGTGCCCCTTTGTGTGAACCGAAAAAAAGTGAGTTCCTCCTGGAGAGCGATATGTATCTGTTGAGTCTTTCGACAAGGTTATTGTCCAGATGATAGTCTCCTCTGGTAAAGATATTCTCGATGGCGTCCCACTCGTTGAGCATATAATGTACGGCATTATACCTGTCCGACTTGGGCAGTAACTCTGGATCTGCCGCCATCCGTTCAAGTCTTTTTCGTATCTCCTTCAGTATCTTAGGGGCATACTCCCTTCGCCAGCGCAGATTTTTCTCCGCTGTCCATCCATCCTTGCCGATTTCATGCTTGTGATCTTCTTGGTAGAGTTTGTTGATGAGTCCGACTATGACTTGGGCCTCTTCATCTTCCTCACAGTCGAGGAATTTCCTTTTCACATGCTGCAGGCAGGCCAGCCTCGTGAGCAGTTTCGCCATCTTCCTATAGGGTGAGAAACCGTCTGACTGGAAGGTGCCTCCGTAATCGCCTATATAATTAAGGATGACCTTCTCGCTCCTGGAACCGTCATCATAGAAGTAGTACACCAGGCCCGAATGGATGGCTGTTACGCTCCAGATATAGCCTTTCTTGACGCCCTTGCCTTCCTTGTTCTTCTCCTTGACCAATACACGGTGGTAGGTCTCGTCACCTGCCAGGTAGTCATCCTCCTTGACTGCCAGCCCCATTGCCTTGTACAGGTTCTCAAAGATGTTCTCCGTCTTGCACAGCAATCCGTTGGCAGTAGCTTTGTTCATGTCGAAGCCGTTCTCCTGAAAGTACTTCACGATACGCTCCACGGGCATTGAGTAGATGTAGCGCAGCTGGGCAATACCCGCGATGAATGATCCGTCATAGTTGGAGCCAAGCAGGGGAGCAGCTGGTGCCTTGCCCTCCATGATGGCTCCGTCCTGAGTATAGACATGTACGTGGTAGACCCTCTTTATAAAGCGCATGGGTACGAGGATATAGCGTACCACGTCGTGAGTATCTATCAAGCGTGCCTTCATCTGGTCGAAGCGTGGATCAGTAGGCTCTATGTCCTCCTCCTCGACCTTCGCCTCATAGTGTTCCTTGCGTCTGGCACCATAGTTGGTCTTCTCTCTTGGCTTCGGCTCTGCCTGCGATGCGGATTCTATATCAGATACAGCTGACGGAGCCTGCTTCTCAGACTTGTTCTGCTGTATCTTCGTCAGTCCCTTGATGATATTGTGCTGTTTCTGCTCCTCGGCTTTCTTTTGGACGAGCAGTTCCTCCAGCGATGACACCTTCCTGAGAAGTTCGTCCACCTTGCGGTTGGACTCCTTGAGCTGCTCTTGGAGGAAGGCTACTTGTTGCTGTAGCATACTGATAATCTCGTCCTTTTTCATACTGCAAAGGTAATAAAAAAAGACGAGATTACCAAGAAAAACTTTAGTTATTTTTGATTTATTTTATTGATAATCAGATGGTTGTAGAATTGAAGGATTTCCGATTCTTAGCCTGCTGCGATATCTCACACTCTTGAGGCTCACGCCCCGCATGATGGCAGAAAGCGTCCTGTAGGGCATCTCTGCTACCTTCAGGCCTGGTCTGAAACGGGGCAACTCGAAGGTTCCTTTCTCCAATCGCTTCTGATAAAGAAGGAAACCGTCGCCGTCCCAACAAAGAAGCTTCACCATCTGACGACTCTTGCCAAAGAAGATAAAGACATCGCCGTTCAGGAGCGGACGCTTCAGTTCATTCCCCACAATCTTGGACAGTCCGTTGATGCCCATATTCATCCTTACATATCGCTGGCAGACATAGTATCTGCGGCTATCCTCTAATCCGAACATGGTGAGCCCTCCCCAGTGTAAAGTTTAAGAAAAGAAACCACAGCCTCAGCACTGCCACGACGGATGGAAATCGCCGTCCCGTCTGGAAGTGTCAGGTTAATACCTGATAGGAAATCGTGTGGCTGAACATAAGCATCCTGATCTGCATTCAGGCAAACGGGAATAAATGAGGATGCAGCTAGAACCTCAGATTCACGTTGAAGCCGAAGAATGCGCTGCTTGGCATCACGGACACGATAGCCACGAGAACGCATCCACTTCTCGAAACCACGCAAACCGATACGAGCCATCCGAAGATAGGAGGAAAGACGGAGCGTTGGCTGCTTCTCTAAAAGTGAAAGATACTTTTGCCAAAGTCTTTCATTACGAGCATCTACTGTTTCTATTTCCATAATTGCATATTTTAAAATGATATGCAAAAGTACAAAGGAAAAATAATGCCTGCAAGGCGTCACAGCGGATACGCTTACTTTGAGCCCTCCCGACATTATACGAGGGGAGCCAATGGGACCCAAAAAGGGAGGGTAATGGGAGAGACATTCACTCTCACTCCCGTGCCTCAAACGAC
>JAGCNQ010000008.1 GCA_017645845.1 Bacteroidaceae bacterium | reverse complement strand
TTTGAGGTCGGTTTTGGGATAGAAAGTGTATGGTTTTGGTCAACCTACGACTCTTTCTGTGCTAATGTACATACCGGCATCAAATAGATTTAGGAAAAGGTTATTGATTTCATATTCTTCACTGATAATGAATCCAAATATGTTGAAAAGGAAGATGAGTGACGATGACACAATAAAAAGGGGACTGACACCATTTTAATATATCTTTAGGAGTAGAATTTACAAAAATACATACAGAATTTACATTTTTTTTATATTATATAAAATATTTTGTGTATTTGTATTTTTTTTTATACCTTTGTACAGTATTTATGTTCTTTTATACCTTTGTGCGATATTTATAATTCACAAGCCCCTCCTAACCTCCCCAAGGGGAGGAGTCTCATCCGGGCGGTTCTTCCCCCTTGGGGGAAACGAGGGGGCTTAACTTCTAACTCCTTTTGTGTATTTGATAAAAAATGATAATGACGCTTTTCATGAAAAATAATGGTAGAATACTTGTATTGGCGATGTCTGTCATAGGCATCATGCTATTCATGTATGCATGCTCGAAAGATGGTGAGACTATCTATGAATTCAATCCTGACGAGCCGCAGGCTGTGAAGGCTCCGATAGTAACGGTTATATATAGTGCTAAAGCACTTGGCGATCGCCAGTCTAATGACTTAATCTATAAGGGAGTGGAGCAGGCGGCCGTGCAATATGGCGTTGATGTCCGGCAGTTTTCGCCGGAAAGTTATGATGAGGGGATGGCTTATCTTCGCACCATGTTCAACTATGTGAGTTCGTCGAAGAATGATACTCTCCGTCAGCTTTATATCGTCTGTGCTACTGAATACGATGAGTATATCAGAGAGAATAGCCATGTCTTTGCTGAGAATCCCAATGCAGAACTGCTCTATGTGAATACATCCGTGCCGCTGGAGGAGGGATGCGGCTCCACACTTTATATGCCCTATTACGGGGTGATGTACGAGGCAGGGGCGCTTACGTCTGCAGTTTTTAATAAGGAAGAGGTTTTTATCGTGGGTGCAAATCCTGTAGATGAAGCTGTAAAGGAGGCAATAGACGGTTATACAGACGGCTTCGATTCCGAGTATTATGAATTTGAAGGCGATTGGTTTGCCGAAAGGGGATACTACGTCCATTACCTCGGGGAGAATTCGGGTGAGGGCTATCATATTCCGGATTCCACTGCAGCCCATTTGCTGGTCTATCCATACCAGGAATTGTCGTTTTATGATGTGCCGGTATATGTGCTTGTTTGCGGAGGCTCGGCAAACAAGATGAACTATCTGATGGATGTTTTGGGAGGAGCGTATTATGTGTTGGGGGTAGATGTAGATTTGCACAAAACGAATTCTCTGTTGGCTGCCGTAAGACATTTGGACAGGGCTATGATACTTTGCGTAGGACAATGGCTTTCGTCAGATGGTCTGCCTCATCACCAGACCCTTGGTCTTGCCTCAGGATATACAGAAACAGTGATTCATCTTGATTACACTCTCGGGGCAAAGGATTACTTCGAGATTTTGGTTTCTGACGAGTTGCTCAGGCAAATCCACGCAGATGCCGTGAGAAAGGAGGAAGAGTATGGTAGGTAAGATCGCCGATAAGAGATGGCTGCAGACAGTCGCAGCCCGTTTTGTGCCGCTCATGCTGCTTTTCAGTTCCTGTCAGCAGCAGGAAGACACTATAGTGTATCAGGACAGTCACCGATGGGTGGACAAGACGATAGCTGTGGTCGCCCCGTTGAGCGATGCTGCCAATAAGGGAAGGTTAGAGAGAACCGCCAAGTGGATGCATGAAAACTTCCAGAAAGCCCAGCTTTCAGGAGACGTGTGCATCCGATTGAACCTGCAGTGGTATGATGAAGACAGCGAGAATGCAGAAACTCTGGCCGAGCTGTTGGCAAACGACAACAGCGTGGCTGCCATTGTGGGCCCCTTCAGCAGCGAGGACGTGGAGGTGTTTGCTGCAAAATGTCAGAAAACCGAGAAACCGCTGATTACCCCAACGGCAACCAGCGAGGAAGTTATTCGACGCTATGCTGTTCCCACCCAGAATGGCCGGAACGAAGCAAAACCATTCCTCTGGTCGCTTACGGAAACAGACGTGTCCTTCACCGAAGTGTGCTTGTCGGCATACGCCAGCTATTCGCAGTTCTACACCAACAGTGATGTGACCCGCAACTACATTTCGATGTTCTCACCCGAAAACATGTATGGCAAGACATTCTTCAACTGGGTTCCGTTCCAGGCCGAGAATCTCGGTTTGAGCGTCAGGCACAACAGGCAGTTCATAACGTCTGAAGAGCTGAGAACCATGATGACAGAATACTTCGAGGACAAAGAAGACCATCCTCTGTCAGAAGGGATGTGTTGTGTTGTTGAAAACACACAGGAGATGTTGGAAGTGGAGCGTGCGCGTTTTGATGTTTGTTACGACCGGTTTCTGGATGAGGACGAATACGAACAGTCCTTCACCGACCCCTCCTATTCCTGGTATCGAAGATACCTTGAGACCAATTACCCGGTTTATTTTGCTTTCACCGGCATATCGCAGGAATCAATCAACGCCCTGAGTGACAGAGAAAAGTTGGAAGTTGAGTCTTTGCAGGGCTTTACACCTTATGCTGACCCCACTACAGGATTTGAGATGAGCTACGAAGGACGTTTCGATGTAAAGCCTACATACGAGGAATGCAAGTTTTATGACGGTCTGCTGCTGACTGCCTTTGCCTCCTATAAGCAAGCACTGGAGGACAGCCAGGATGACCTTGGAACCGTGGACAGGAATCGCGCCTTTAATGAAGTTATCTACGAATTGTGTTTCCCCAATCTGGAAGGTGCTGTAAGTGCTTCGGTTTGGAGTGCGTCGTCCATGGAACTTTACCTCGCAGCTCTGCGGGAAGGCAGACAGCCGCAGTTCCGAGGTGCTTCGGGCAAGATCAGTTTCGACCCTGAGACGTGCACCCCTGCAACAGGTTCGTGCTATATGCATTGGCAAATTATCAACGGCAAGATGCAGTGTCTGAACTATTTCAGTTCTGCCGACAACGAACGGGTAGGGAATGCGACAGCGGCATGGCGCTATCTATACGATGAGAATGAAACAGCAAAGCGTTTCGCCTCCATAGCCAAGGACGAAGAAGTTGGCATAGACTACGGTACGCTGAAAGACCAGTATGCAGTACTCGTACATGCCAGCACCGGATTTGCCAACTACCGTCATCTGTCGGACGTGCTAAACGTCTATCAGCATTTGCGCCGTGGCGGATTTGACGATGACCATATCATTCTCATTGCCGACCGTTCGGTTGCCGACAGCAACAGGAACCCCGAACCGGGTGTGGTCCGTACGAGTGTGGGCGGTCAGGACCTGATGCAGGGAGCGCAGATAGACTATGATGCCTCCAAACTGTCCGTTGCTGACATTGCTGACATACTCAAGGGGCAAGGCAGCGACCGCCTGCCTGTAGTATTGCCTGCCGATGCCGGCAATAATGTGATGTTGTACTGGAGCGGTCACGGACACAGTATAGATGACGGAGGATTCAATGAATTCGAGTGGCGCGACGAGCCTGCAGGAAAAGGCTTCACCAGCCAACTCATGCAGCAGACGGTCAGCCAGATGCAACAGGCCGGAGCTTTCCGTAAGTTGCTCATTGTTGCCGAACCATGCTATGCCGAGGCTGTAGTGAATGCCGCCCGAGGCGTGCCTGGTGTGCTTGCCATGACCGGTGCGAATGCCAAGGAACAGTCCTGGGCCGACCACTGGAACAAGTCGGGCCAGTTCTGGATGTGCGACCGCTTTACCAGTAACCTGGCTGACGCACTGAGTGCCAACCCGCAAATCACATATCGTGACTTATACCTGTATTGTGCTCAACACACGCTGGGTTCTCATGCCTGCATCATCAATGCAGAGAATTTCGGAAACCTGTATCATAGCG
>JAGCNQ010000007.1 GCA_017645845.1 Bacteroidaceae bacterium | reverse complement strand
CCTGCTGCTTTATCTGTTTCTGAGTATTGCGGCAGACGATTTCTATGCCGTCCCCATCACGATAGCCTTCCTAACAGCCTGCCTCTACAGTCTGTTTATCATGCGCGGGCTGTCCATTAGCGAGCGCTTCGGACGCCTGGCCGAGGGAGCCGCCTCTCCAGGAGTGATGCAGATGCTGTGGATATTCATCTTGGCCGGAGCCTTCGCTGCCACAGCCAAGCAAATGGGCGCCATCGATGCCACCATTCGTCTGGCTCTTGCCGCAGTACCGCCTAGCTTCGTACTGAGCAGTCTTTTCCTTGCTGCCTGCTTTATCTCACTCAGCACAGGAACCAGCGTCGGCACAATTGCAGCTCTTGTTCCCATCGCCAACAATATGGCCGAACAGGCAGGCAATAATACGGCAATGATGGTGGCGATTGTGGTTGGCGGAGCTTACTTCGGAGACAACCTGAGCTTCATTTCCGACACGACAATCGTAGCGACGCAGACACAGGGATGTGAGATGAAGGACAAATTCAGCGCGAATATTTGGATTGCCTTGCCCGCTGCCCTTATCTGTCTGGCACTTTACTCCTGCCTAACGTCCGTCTCTGTAGAGCCCAACCACCTGGGAACAGTCTCCTACCCTGCCATTATACCTTATATATATATTATAGTAGCAGCTCTCTGTGGTATGAACGTTTTGTTGGTGCTCGCCACTGCCACCGTCCTTGCAGGCGGAATTGGCATGCTTTCCAATACGCTGACGCCTCTCGATTGGCTAAAAGCTATGAATAGTGGCATTATGGGCATGAGCGAACTCATCATCGTTACGCTCCTAGCAGCAGGACTCATGCAAGCAATTCGTGAGGCAGGCGGCATTGATTGGCTCATGCAATTGTTCAACAACCGCAAGGGCAGTCGCAGAAAAGCCGAACTGAGTATGGCCGGAATGGTCGTACTGACGGACTTTTGCACGGCAAACAACACCATTGCTATCCTGAGCGTCGGGCCTCTGGCAAAGCACTTGGCTCAGAAGTACGACATTCCAGCTAAGCGGTCAGCCAGCATCTTGGATACTTTCAGTTGTCTGGCACAGGGCATCATTCCCTACGGAGCACAGATGCTCATTGCGAGCGGTCTGGCTGCCATCGACCCACTCGACATCATCCCCTATCTATACTACCCCTACATCCTCGGAGTCGTTGCACTACTATATATAATAGTCCGGCCCCCATCTGATTCTCCTGAGGGTGAGGAAAACCATGAACTATGTTCCGCGCATTAAAAGCGCGCCTTTGTGCCAAAGCATCAAAGAACTATGAATTATGAACTCATAACCAAGTATTTTCCCTTCCTGACGGACAGGCAAAAGGAGCAGTTCGCTGCCCTCGACGCCCTCTATCACGACTGGAACAGCAAGATAAACGTCATCTCGCGCAAGGATATTGATAACCTCTACGAGCATCATGTCCTCCATTCCCTCGCCATTGCAGAAGTCATACGATTCAAGCCTGGCACCAGCATCATGGACCTCGGCACAGGCGGCGGTTTCCCAGGCATTCCTTTAGCCATCATGTTCCCAGAGGCTAAGTTTCACCTCGTTGATTCTATTGGCAAAAAGATTCGTGTCTGCGAGGAAGTCAGCAAGACTTTGAAGCTAGAGAACATCACAACCCAGTGGTGCCGAGCCGAAGAGGTAAAACAGCAGTTCCATTTCGTCGTTTCAAGAGCTGTCATGCCCCTACCCGACCTTGTGAAGATTACCCGCAAGAACATCAGCCGCGAACAGATAAATGGTCTGCCCAACGGTCTTATCTGTCTCAAGGGCGGAGAACTCGAGAACGAAGCAAAACCTTTTGGAAAAACTGCCCAGATAACATCACTCAGCGAATACTTCGAAGAGGAATTCTTCAAGACAAAGAAACTCGTGTATCTGGCTATATAAGTGACAACAAACTACAGACAACGGACTACAGACTACAGACAAGATGAAATACCTCTCCTTTACATGCAATCCCATACAAGAGAACACCTACCTGCTTTGGGATGAAGAGACACTCGAAGCTGCAATCGTGGATTGCGGAGTTTGGAACCGACAAGAGGAGCAGTTGTTGGAAGGCAGCATTGCAGCTCACGGTCTGAAACTTAAGTATGCCCTCCAGACGCATGCTCACTTCGACCATACCTTCGGCCTGCCCTTTGTGCATCGCACTTTCCACCTGAAGCCTGTCTTTCATGTTGACGAAGCCGAGACCTACCGGCAAATGCCGAACATGGCAGCACAATTTGGGTTGAACATAGGTGGAGGGATGCCGCCCATAGGACAGCTCCTGAACGATAGAGACGAACTTCGGCTGGGAAAGACTGTCATTCGCCTCATCCATACACCGGGACATACCCCAGGCTCCGCCTCATATTATATTCCCGATGCCAGACTCCTATTCAGCGGCGACACGCTCTTCCAACAGAGCATTGGTCGTACCGACCTGCCCGGAGGTAACTTTGAGGACGAAATGGACAGTGTTAAGAACAAACTGTTCCGCCTGCCCGACGAAACCGTTGTCCTATGCGGGCACGGTCCATCCACCACCATCGGCTGGGAAAAGCATAACAATTATTGCATATAAGGAACGGAAGTTCCTCCGATTGTGGGAACCCCGGTGTCAGAATTTTGGGACCCGGGTGCCGAAAAATGAGGGCATGTCTATTTGTTTTGACACGCCCCCGATTTTATTTCCTCAGGTTATTATTTCACCAAAACTTTCTTGGCTGAACCGTCGGAGTATCGGATAATGTTCAGACCATGCTGCGGCTCCGATATGCGCCGGCCAGAGAGGTCGTACCAGTTCCCTTCGCTCTTCAGGGAGAAGTCGGGAGTGAGACTCTCTATACCGTCGGGTATGCTACGAGAGTAATCGTCGTTGTTGGTCAGATACATGTCATCAACGACGAGAGAGCCGTTGTTGCACCAGAAGGAGACGATGCGAACATTCTTCGTGTCGAGCGGCTGTCCTGTATTGTTGCCACTAGTATATACGGCTGTCTGGAGGTCCAAAACAATCTGTTTCTTAGAACCGAAGTCGGGAGTACCACAACAATCACCCCAAATACTGCTGGTGGTAAACACGTTAATATGTGCTCCGTTGTTAGCTTTCTTCAGTTTCAGTACCAGATATTTGTAGCCCGACATATCTACGCCGTTGGAATATTCCCAACCCATCTGACCGTACTGACCGAATTTGAAGATGCGGCTCCTCTCGGTATAAGTGCCCTCTGAGAAGAGCGAAGTACTGATATATTCGGCTCCGAAGGGGAAGAACGAGGAGCGCACGTTGAAGGATGCACGCAACTCTTTGCCCAAGGGGTCGGTATAGATGACAGTCATTCCGACAGAGCCTTCTTCCAGACCGCGCAACATACCATTCTGCAATGAAACAACCCCGTCCGTGCTCATGATAGAGCTTACCTTTGCAGCCACATCCTCGGTATGACCGTCGGCAAAGGTAGCGGTAAGCTTCAATGGTTTACTGTTGCCAACCATCACTTCTATTTCTTCTGCAGCCAATTCCATCTTTTCGGCAGAGAGCATATCTTTGCTGTACCCCTCAAATTCTGCGGGGAAGAATTTGGCTTCGTCGTACGAAGACTCGGTGGAGAACCAGTCGAAATCAGCATAGCCGTTGCTGCCATTCTGGGTGTTGTAGCAGAACAGTCCGAAGCGGGCACCCACGAAAACTGTGAGGCTGAACTTCAGGGTAGTCTGGTCGCCCAGTTTAGTGAAGGTCTTGTTGTCGAGTGAATACGAGAACTGCGTCTTGCTGGTGCCGTAGGTCATGGCGGCACGCAGATAGATGACGCTGTCTATCTCGATTTCCTGTGTTTGCTGCGTAGGCGTGAAGCTATTATCGACGCGCAATGTATCCTGCCACCATATGAGTTGGTGCTTGCCATCCTTCACCTCAACGGCTATGGCGGCATACGGGTCTTGCAGGATGCAGATGCCGGCACGGTCGCCCTCCTGCAGGTTCCTTACATCAAGGCGAATGGTACCCGTAGAAGGTGTAGATGTCTTGTCGTGGTAGGCGAAGATACGCTGTGTCAGCATATTGCGGGCCTGCGTCAGACGATTGGCTGTTCCCGATGCCCTCAGGCGCAGCCATCCTTGACGGTCGAACAGGCTCCATGCCCCATCGTCGGGATTGTGGTTCCATTGCCACTGCATGCCCAAGGGATAAGAACGGAAATTGTCGTTCGTGGGCAGACCGGCACGAGGCGAACAGGTACCGGTTTTGGGATTTGAGTAGATCGTATAGGGCACACCTTTATTTCCCACAACAGGCCAATCGTTTTCCCACTTCACGGGCTGGAGGTTGGGCATACGTCCCATCGCACCCAGGTCTTGCTGAAGGATGGTCCACCATTCGCCTGTCTGGGTCTCAACGAGTGCGCCCTGATGGACGGTGTTGGGAGTATTGTTGATAATCTTTTCAATGAGCATCTTCTCCTCGTAGGGACCGAAGATGTTCTTCGAACGGAAGATTGCCTGACCGGAGGGCCAACCGCCGTAGGTGGCATATATATAATAGTAGTCGCCAATCTTATAGAGGTGCGAGCCCTCCAGACCGTCCTTATCCTTGATGACGTTCTTCTCCTGAATGAAGTTGAAGTTCTCATCCAACTCGCACATCTGGATATTACCGATGCCGCAAGCCACATAGACCTTGCCGTTATCGAAAAGCATACCCGGGTCGTAATAGATGCGCGGCAGGGCCTTCATCTCCCACTTACCCTCGGGATTGGAGGTTGAAAGCACAAAACCTCCTGCATCATTGCCGTTAATAAGCAGGTAGAACTTACCATCGTGCCAGGTCATGGAGCAGGCCCACATGCCAGCAGCATATGCGTTCTCGCCGTTAAGCAAGCTGTAGCGGTCCTTCGTCGAGAGTTGCTCCAAGGGCTGTGCACAGTATTCCCAGTTCAGCAGGTCCCTCGACTTCAGAATAGTGGCTCCAGGGAAATGATGCATAGTGGTGGAGACCATATAGTAGGTGTCCCCTACGCGGATGACATCGGGGTCGGGAAAGTCAGCAAAGATGAGCGGATTCTTGTATCTGCCATTACCCTGATCGCTCAGCGATATATTCTTGTAGTCGGGATGTGCCCAATCGACATTATAGTATTCGGCATACCAGTCCATACAGGCTTTTCCGCAGGCTTCTTCCAGTCCGCCAAAGGCAGGCTCCACCCGGCCTGTTTGGAGCAAGATGTCTCTGTCAATCAGACAGCCTGTACCAGAAAGGGTCATGGAAATGTTTCCATAATAATCGAGCATAGCTTTAAAGGCCATACCCCACTTTGAGGTTGAACCTGTGGCCCAAGTACCATAGTTCGACTCCACCCATTGGCCGTGCTCATTATAGTGGCCGGTACCCTCCTTCTTGGGACTCCAATCGACCTCGGTGATGATGATGGGTGCTGTATCTACGACGGGCACCTGCTTCTTGAACTGTTTGATTTTGCTTTGCGGGTCGGGCGTGTTGTCGCTGCATCCGTACCAGCCGCAGTAATCGTGAACGGCATAACCGATGTTCGGACCCTCGATAGGATACTCTGCATAGCTAGTGTAGTTAGCCTGCCATCCTGTGCCGGGAGCCCAGATAATGCCGGAGAAGCCGTTGGCACGAATCTTGTCCACAATGGGCTGGAAGAAATCGTGCAAAGCTTTCGGGTCATCCTCTCCCTGAGCATTCTTCAACGATACGGGTTCGTTGGCCAACTCGATGCTAATTTGTCCGGCATTCTTCTTGATGTCGGCGTTTTGGCTGAATGTGTTCCACACCGTCATCAGATAGTTGTTGTAATAATCGCCTACTTTTATTTCCCCAGGACAAACCCCTGGGGGACGAACCACCACATACATTTTGTGGTTCAAGGCCTTCTGTATGAGGGGCCAATAGACCGATGAAAGGAATTTCTTGTAGCGGGTAGGATTGAACTTCGAGATGTCAGCCTCTCCACCAGTACCCTCGGGTTGTCCAACGGAACCTGAATAGACATACAAGCTGTCAGGGTCGTTGGTCCAGGCAGGATCCATGTGCAGACGGAACACGTCGCAGTTCGCCTGCTCCAGACCTGCAAAGATTTTCTCGAAATAGTTCAGGCAGCGAGTCGCGGCGTCATCGTTGTAGGCCCCCCACCCCCAACGTCCGTCGTTGAAATACATGCTGGGGGTGTCCATCACACCGTGCAGCACCACGTGATTGCCGTGCGAGTCGCAGAGCCATTTACCCTCGACATGTAGTGTGGGCAGAGGTTTTTCGAGCTGTGCGCTTAATCCCGCAGCAAACAGGACTGCCCATGCGAATAAAAACAGTCTTCTCATTATTAATTATATTATTTTATTGTTTTTCTACTGCAAAGATAGGAAACAAACAAGCAACCACCAAATATTTTCGTTGTTACTCCTGCTATTTGGCCATAAAATAAAAAAAATAGCCGATAACTCAGTCGTTACCAGCTAAATTTTGTGCCCAGAACAGGAATCGAACCTGCACGCCTCGCGGCACGCGCACCTGAAACGCGCGCGTCTACCATTCCGCCACCTGGGCGAATAAAAAAAGAGCGGAAAACGAGACTCGATGCTTTGAGTCACCTTGAGCTCGTTTTGCTCTACGAGCGGAAAACGAGACTCGAACTCGCGACCCCAACCTTGGCAAGGTTGTGCTCTACCAACTGAGCTATTTCCGCCTGACATTGTGTGAAGAGGAGGAGACTCGAACTCCCACGCCTCGCGGCACTACCACCTCAAAGTAGCGCGTCTACCAATTCCGCCACCTCTCCAACAAATGTTTTCTTTTCACTAAATTCGGCACCTTTCGAGGCAACCTTTTATGCATTTCCTCCGAATTGCGACTGCAAATGTACAGCTTTTTTTGAAACCAGCAAAACTTTCAATCACTTTTTTCCGTCTTTGCTGCATTTTTCTTCCTTTTCTCCCGTTTCTGCACAATGTGAAATGTAAAGCAGAGAAAAGCAGAGACAAGGATAGAATATTTAGTATATTGAATTTTTAATCTGCAGAATCTCCCAGCAAAAGTCGAAAATGATAGTTGTCTTAGGACTTTTTTTTGTGGAATTAAGGAGAGAAACTTCTTATCCCCCGGTGAAAACGGTTTTTTTCTTAGGGAAATTTTATGTTCCAAGCTTTAGGATACAAGTTTCAAGGCTTGAAATATATGTACCAAGACTTGGAACACAAGTTATAGGCCTTGGTACATAAAAAAGTCCTAGGAGGAAAAACTTTTTCTCCTTAGGGAAAAAGAAAAAAATTGCTTCATACAAAAAAGCGAATTATTCATCTTTGATTTCTTTTTTCGGCCAACATATTTGCAATAGTACTAAATAAACTTAATCTTTGGCACAAAATCTTTACGAAGGGAGCATTTATTCCAATATTTTCACTACTTTTGCACCCGAGATACATAAAGTACCACTATAATAACACTATAATTATGAAAATCCAGTTCAAGTATGCTGGCGAAGCATTGATTCTCGCCATCGGTCTCTTCCTGGCAGGAGGAGCTATTAAAAACGGTATTGTACAGTTCAAGGAAATGGACCGCACCGTAACGGCCAAAGGTCTCTCGGAGAAAGAGGTGAAAGCAGACAAGGTAACTTGGCCTCTGAAGTTCAAAGAGTTGGGCAACGACCCTGCCGATCTCTACGAAACTATCGCAAAGGACACACGCATCATCGTGGAGTTTCTGAAGGCAAACGGCATCAGCGACGAGGAAATCTCGCAGGCACCGCCCATCATGGTTGACCAGCAGGCGAACATGAGTTACAGCAGCGAGACCGTCCGCTATCGTTACAAAGCCAATTGCGTGGTAACAGTAGTGAGCAAAAACGTGGACCTCGTTCGCAAACTCGTCACCAAACAAGCAGAGCTAATGCGGCACGGCGTTACCATCATCGGCAATGAGTATGATGATACTGGAGACGTGAGCTATGAGTTCACAGGTCTCAACAATATCAAGCCTGAAATGATTGCCGAAGCCACGAAAAATGCCCGCAAAACAGCCGAACGCTTTGCAGAGGACTCCGACAGCAAGTTGGGTAAGATTCGCACAGCCGATCAAGGTCAGTTCAGTATCGAAAACCGCGACCAGAACACACCTTGGCTCAAGAATGTCCGAGTGGTTACGACTGTCGTTTATTACCTGAAAGATTAAAGATGAATTCATACAAAGTGGGGCCAGATGGCTTCTACGGACAGTTCGGCGGCGCATACGTTCCTGAGATTCTATATGGTACGCTCGAAGCTCTGCGAGAGCAATACCAGAGAATCATAGACAGCGAGGAATTTTTAGGGGAGTACTACCAGTTACTGCGCGACTATGTGGGTCGTCCCAGCCCGCTCTATTTTGCCAAGCGCATGAGCGAGAAATATGGCTGTCGGCTCTACCTGAAGCGCGAAGACCTGAACCATACGGGTGCTCACAAGATAAACAATGCCATCGGTCAGATTCTTCTGGCCCGACGCATGGGAAAGAAACGCATCATCGCCGAGACAGGAGCCGGACAACACGGCGTTGCAACCGCAACTGTCTGCGCCTTGATGGGAATGCCTTGCCGCGTTTATATGGGCGCTTTGGACGTTGAACGCCAGCACATCAATGTGGAGCGAATGAAGATGCTCGGAGCCGAAGTGTTCCCCGTTCAGAGTGGCAACAAGACGCTGAAGGATGCGACGAACGAAGCCATCCGCGACTGGTGCTGCCATCCGAGCGACACCTTCTACATCATAGGCAGTACGGTCGGCCCTCACCCCTATCCCGAGATGGTTGCCAAACTGCAAAGCGTCATCAGCAAGGAAATTAAGTTCCAACTTCAGGAGAAGATTGGTCGCGATTATCCCGACTACCTCATCGCCTGTGTGGGCGGCGGCAGCAATGCAGCCGGCACCATTTACCACTACCTCGATGACGAGCGCGTCAAGATTGTTCTTGGCGAGGCTGGCGGAAAGGGTATGGAGACAGAGATGACAGCTGCTTCGCTGAACATCGGAACAGTTGGCATCCTGCACGGAAGCCGCATCAAGGTGATGCAGACAGACGACGGACAAATCATCGAACCTTACAGCATCAGCGCCGGCCTTGACTATCCCGGAACAGGTCCCATGCATTGTAACCTCTTCGAGACAGGTCGTGCCAAAGTATATGCTGTCAACGACGATGAAGCTCTGCAAGCTGCTTTCGAGTTGACAAGATTGGAAGGTATCATCCCAGCTTTGGAGAGCAGTCATGCCCTTGCTCTGCTGCCCAGGATGCAGTTTAAGCCTGAAGATGTTGTCGTGCTGACCGTCAGCGGACGCGGCGACAAAGACTTGAACACATATCTCAAATTTAATAAATAAGAATTAAGAGTTAAGAATGAAATAGGTTAAGGAAGACAATCATTCTTATTCTTCTTTCCTAATTCTTAATTTGAACAAACTATGAACTATAAATACCATACCGCGAGCAAGAAGATTCTGGGCGACCTCATTACGCCTGTCAGCGCTTATCTGAAGGTGCGCGACGCCTATCCACAGAGTGCCCTCATGGAGAGTTCCGACTATCACGGCGGCGAGAATGCGAAGTCCTTTATCGCCCTTCATCCCATTGCCAGCGTCAGCATCGAGCATGGAACAGGCATCTGCTGCTTCCCTGACGGCAAAGAACTTTGCCACAAAATCAGCGAGACTTACGATACAGCCCGACTCATCAACGACTTTCTGGAGCACTTCAAGATTGAAGGAGAGAACACTTGTTATTGCGGCCTGTATGGCTATACGACGTTCAATGCCGTTCGCTACTTCGAGAACATTCCCGTCAAGGACGAGACGCAGCCCGAGAACGATGCGCCCGACATGCTCTATATATTATATAAAGATGTCGTCGTGTTCGACCATTTCCGCAACGAACTGACGCTTATCGAGCTACTCTCGGACGGGGAAGAGGATGACCTCGACCAATTGGAACGCGACCTTAGCAGCCGCAACTATCAAATCTTTGATTTCCATCCTGTAGGCGATTTCTGGAGCACATTGACCGACGACGAGCATCGCGAAAACATTCGTCGCGGTATTGCACATTGTCTGCGAGGCGATGTCTTCCAGATTGTCCTTTCCCGCCGCTTCAAGCAACGCTACGAGGGTGACGACTTCAAACTCTATCGCGCCTTGCGCAGCATCAACCCCAGCCCCTATCTGTTCTACTTCGAGTTTGGCGGTTTCCGTATCTTCGGTTCAAGTCCCGAGACACATTGCCGCATCGAAAACTGTCGCGCCTACATTGACCCAATCGCAGGCACAACAAAACGAACCGGCAACAGCGAGACGGACCGCCGCAATGCTGAGTACCTGCGCAATGACCCGAAGGAGAATGCCGAGCACGTTATGCTGGTAGATTTGGCCCGCAACGACCTGAGCCGTAACTGCCATGATGTCAAAGTGGATTTTTATAAGGACATGCAGTTCTACAGTCATGTTATCCATCTTGTGAGCCGTGTCAGCGGAGAGTTGGACGAAAGTGCAGACCCAATCAAGGCTTTCATCGACACCTTCCCTGCAGGCACTTTGTCCGGAGCCCCGAAAGTACGAGCCATGCAACTCATCTCGGAATACGAACCACACAACCGCGGTGCATACGGCGGCTGTATTGGTTTCATAGGCTTCGAGGGCAACCTCAATCAAGCCATCACCATCCGTACCTTCGTCAGCCGAAACAATGAACTTTGGTTCCAGGCAGGAGGCGGCATCGTGGCCAAGAGTGATGTGGAGTACGAACTCCAAGAGGTCAACAACAAACTGGGCGCACTTCGTCGGGCCATAGAAATAGCAGGAAAGTTATGAAAATAGTAATCATCGACAACTACGACTCGTTCACCTACAACCTGAGTCATTTGGTCAAGGAACTCGGTGCAGAAGTGACAGTTTATCGTAATGACAAGTTCGAGATGTTGCAGCTCGAGGCTTTCGACAAGATTATCCTCTCGCCAGGTCCAGGCATCCCCAGTGAAGCGGGGCTGCTTCTTGACGTCATCAGAACGTATGCCGGCAAGAAGCCCATCCTGGGTGTCTGCCTAGGTCATCAGGGCATCGGAGAATGCTTCGGCGGAAAGCTGACGAACCTCAGCGACGTTTATCACGGCGTAGCAACTCCCGTCACAATGATTGCCGACGACTACCTCTTCGAGGGACTTGGAAAGACATTCGAGGTGGGTCGCTACCATTCATGGGTAGTAGATAGCGAAGATTTCCCTTCCTGTCTCGAAGTAACAAGTGTCAGCGACGAAGGTTACATCATGTCCCTCCGCCACCGCGAATACGACATCCGGGGCATTCAGTATCATCCAGAGAGTGTGCTGACGCCTAGCGGACATACGATTATAAGGAACTGGCTAGAAAAAAATTCTTAACTCTTAATTCATAATTCTGTGAAACAGTATTTACTACGACTCATAGCCGGCGAAACACTTTCGCGGCAAGACACACATAACATTCTGGTGGGTATTACCCGCGAAGCTTATCCCGCCGAACAGATTGCAGCCATGCTGATGGCTCTGCAGACGAGAGGCGCAACGGTCAATGAGTTGCTTGGCCTTCGCGATGGTCTGCTCGAGACAGGCAAGCACATAGACCTCGGCGACCACGAAACACTCGACATAGTGGGAACTGGTGGCGATGGGAAGAATACTTTCAACATCAGTACTTGTGCCTCCTTCGTTGTGGCTGGTGCAGGCTTTAAAGTCAGTAAGCACGGCAATGGTGCAAGCACCAGCGTCAGCGGTGCAAGTAACGTCCTGATGGGACATGGTGTGAAGTTTACTGACGATGACGGAAAGCTCCGCCATTCGCTCGACGAGGCTGGCATCTGCTACCTACATGCACCTCTCTTTGCTAACGGAATGAAGTTTGTAGGCCCCATACGCAAAGCGCTGGGCATACCTACCTGCTTCAACTCGCTTGGTCCCCTCATCAATCCGTGTTCGCCGCATAACTCGTTGCACGGCACGGCCACTCAGGCACAGCTTCGCCTCTATGCCAATATCCACCAGCACATCGGCGACAACTTTGGAGTTGTGACCAGTTACGACGGTTACGACGAGATATCACTCACCAGCGGTTTCAAAATCGTGACGCGTCACTTCGAAAAGGTCTATACACCTATCGAGATGGGACTTTCATACGTCAAGCCCGAGGAGATTTCTGGTGGCTCGACTGCCGAACAGGCGATGCGCATCTTCGACAATGTGCTTGAGAATAAAGCTACTCGGGCACAGACGGATGTGGTCGTTGCCAATGCCGCCTGCGGTATCAGCCTGATGAATCCCAATCTTTCGATGGCTGATACAGTTGCTATGGCCCGCGAGTCCATCGAAAGCGGCAAAGCACTCAACTGCCTGAAGAAGTTCATTGAAATCAACAGTTGATAAGAAATCCCGTAATGACCTTATAAGTTATAACGACAGCCTTTATGAAAGACGTTCTTGAGGAAATAGTCGCACACAAACGCATTGAGGTTGCAGAGCAGAAGGAGCAAATGTCGCCCCGTCAGCTCTATGCCGAGGTGGAGCGTATGATGGCGGGAGGCGTGACAAAGCGCAGCTTGAGTCAGTCCTTGGTACAAGATGACTACGGCATCATCGCCGAGTTCAAGCGGAAGAGTCCATCAAAAGGTTGGATTAAGGAGGAAGGTAAGCCCGAAGTCATTCCACCCGCTTACGAGAAGGCTGGAGCCGCTGCCTTAAGCATCTTGACCGACGAGAAATACTTTGGTGGCTGCATGGATTTCGTGCGCAAAGCCCGTCCGCTAGTCAACCGTCCCATCCTGCGCAAGGACTTCATCATAGACGAGTACCAACTTTTTCAAGCCCGCCAGATAGGAGCTGATGCTGTGTTGCTTATCGCGGCAGACCTCACCAAAGAAGAAGTGCGTTCGCTCACGGCCACAGCCCATGAGTTGCAGCTTGAGGTCCTGTTGGAACTTCATGCCGAACATGAACTCGACTATGCCGACATTTCCGTAGATGCTATAGGCGTGAACAATCGCAATCTCGGTACTTTCGTGACCGATGTCCAGAACTCCTTCCGTTTGGCAGCGCGTCTGCCGCAAGACAGAGTGCTGGTCAGCGAAAGCGGCATCAGCAATCTCGAAACAATCCGGCTCCTCCGTCAAGCAGGCTATCGCGGCTTCCTCATCGGCGAGACCTTCATGAAGGCCCCCGACCCTGGCCAAGCCCTGAAAGAGTTTATCTCCCTATTAACCCATTAAGCCTATCAAGCCCATTAAACCCATCATAAAAGTATGTGGCATGCGCGATGCTGAAAACATCTGCGCATTGGAGGAGCAAGCACAGCCCAATCTCATGGGTTTCATCTGCTGGGAACACTCGCCGCGCTACGTCAGCGAAGTGCCGGCCTATCTGCCGAAGTGCAGACGTGTCGGCGTCTTCGTAAGCCCTACGCTCGACTATATTCTGGAGCGCAGTAAGGCATTCGGATTCAATTATATCCAGCTTCACGGCAACGAATCACCCGATTTCTGCCAGGAAGTCCGCCAACAAACAGGACTTCCCGTCATCAAGGCATTTAGCATAAAGAACCCAACCGAAGGTCTGGAAACTTCCCCTTTATGGGGAGGCTTGGTAGGGTCTTACGAGGGTCTTGTCGACCTCTTTCTTTTCGACACCAAGGGCAAGTCTATTGGCGGCAATGGCGAGAAGTTCGACTGGTCTGTCCTTGAGAGCTATCATGGCATCACGCCCTTCCTGCTCTCAGGCGGTATCGGTCCAGAGGATGTCGAGCGCCTTAAGGAGTTCTTTGCAAAGCGCAGTCGAAACCTCACAGGGGACTGCCCTGCCGCCTCAAAGTGCATCGGCATCGACATCAACTCCCGCTTTGAATTGGCTCCCGGCATAAAAGACGTGGCCTCCGTAGCGAGGTTCATGAGCAGCCTCTCCAATTCCAGAAAACCTAGTATATCCAAAATATCTGGAGATTCTATAGATTCTAGCACTTCCTGACCATCTAAACTAAACAATCATGAATCGCATCAACTCCCTTTTTGAGAAGAAGAGCAAGGGGCTCCTTTCGCTCTATTTCTGTGCCGGACATCCCACTCCCGATAGCACTGCCGACATCATACGTACCTTGGAAGATGGGGGCATCGACTTCATCGAAGTGGGAATTCCTTTCAGTGACCCGATGGCCGACGGACCTGTCATACAAGATGCTGCCACGAAGGCGCTGCGAGGCGGCATGACATTACAAAAGCTCTTCTCGCAATTGGAGCCGCTTAGGACGGAGGGTGTCAAGTTGCCGCTCATTCTGATGGGCTACATCAACCCCATTTATCACATGGGCTACGAACCGTTCTTCAGGCGCTGCGCAGAAGTTGGCATAGATGGTGTCATCATCCCTGACCTGCCCTTCCGCGATTATATGGACGAGGTGAAACCCATTGCCGACCGATACGACATCCGCGTCATCATGCTCATCACGCCCGAGACCAGCGAGGAGCGCATCCGCTTCATCGACGACAATACCGATGGCTTTATCTATATGGTCAGTTCGGCTGCCACGACTGGTGCACAGAAGGAGTTCGATGCTGCCAAGCAGGCTTATTTCGCCAAGATAAACAATATGCAACTGAAGCATCCTCGCATGATAGGCTTCGGCATCAGCAACCACCAGACGCTCGAGAGTGCTCTGGCCAATGCCGCAGGAGCCATCATCGGCAGCAAGTTCGTAAGTCTGCTCGATGAGTACAAAGAGCCCAAGCCCGCCCTCGAAGCGCTCCTCAAAGCATTGGAGAAAAATTAAAGACCTACAAACGTCGTGATACTGCGGGGAGGCAGTGTGGCTGTGCCTTCGCAAGGAGCGAGGGGTCGGAGCGTCTCGCCCTCAGCATCGCTGGTGCGGTAGGGCCGCCATAAGGTAACTGATGGATTCTTCCCATCGGGGGAATCAGATGGGAACCGTATGCTTATTTCCTTTTCCTGCTCACTATAATTGATGGCCACCACTACCCACGAGCCGCCTGGAACTTGGGGCGTAGAGCCGTCCTGGTTCCGGAAAGCGGACACCATCAGACCGTATGGGTCTTCCTCCTGACCACAGGTGATATCGTAGCGCACAGCACCTGGGCGGACGAAGCGGCTATAGTTGCCCAGCGCCCAGAGCAGACGGCTGTCCTGACCACGATGCTGCCGGTCATAGACGCGGATGAGTCCGTCCTTGTAGTTGGCGCCGCAGGCACGCCACCACGACCAACTCCGTGCATTGGCATAACAGAGGTCATGATGGATGATACGCGCCACGTAGAGGGCCGTCTTCATGGTGAAATCATATCCTTGGCCGCCGCCTATCTCCCCGTCGTTACTCATCACACAAAGCTCTGACATCCAGAAGCCCACACCGTATTTCTCCAGCTCATCTCGCAGACGGAGACGAATCTTCTTCATGAAATTCACGGGCGTATTAGTCCAGTAGCTGTGCCCCAGCATGAGGCGCGGAACAAGCAGCGTTTCGCCCAGATAGGAGAGCGTACTGTCCGGCGACCAGAAAGAGGCGATACCGTAGCCGCGCTCCCACGAAGTGTCATGGATGCCGAGCAGACAGCGGAGATCGCTGGACTCGTCCACCACAATCTGCGTCCCGAGCCCGCGTTCCGTGAAGGTCTGACTGGCGAGGAGTGCCACGCGGGCTATCTCCCTGTTCGTTGCCGGCGAACCTTCCTGCTTGGGCCCCTGCCAGTTCCAACTACCGTCGGGCTCGTTCACGGGCGAGATGTAATCGATGCGGATTCCGTGCTCGCGCTTCAGGCCGCTGACACATTCCGCCATGAACTGCGCGAAAGCCTCGTAGCAGTCGGGACGCAGGTTCAGCGTGCCACCACGGCCCGTGTTGGTGGCGAGGCCGTTGGCTGTGAAATGTACGGGCGGAGAATTGAGGAAGGCCAGCAGGTAGGGCACACCGCGCTCCCTGGCCATCTTAAGGAAGCGTACCTGTCCCGCCTGTCGTGACCAGTCGTACGAACCGTCGGCCGTCAGGAAACACTCCGTCCGCGTCCCTCTGTTGATGAACGAGGAGTCGCCCTGCTCCGCACTGCCCGCTCCCAGGTTGAAGCGCCACAGCGAAAGGCCGATGCCCAGGGGCTGACCGTTCCCGTCGCACTCGGTGGAGAAGAGCCAATCGGCAATCTGCCGCTGCGCCTCCTCTTCGGGCCAAAGTCCGATGTTTAGCATGGACCAGGCATCCGAAGCTCCGAAGTGCTCAATGGTTTGTTGCGGATGGAGCGTATCAATGGTGTAGGTCTGTGCCCACGAGACAGTCGCCAGGAACAAAAGCAGGGAAAAGAAAAGCGATTTCATAGGAAAATGTGCTAATATATCTGCAAATTTAGATAAAAAACTCGAATTACAAGTCAGAACAACAAAGAATTTCACTTTTCTTTAAAAAAGACTTGGAGTTGCAAACTCTAGAGATGTATCTTTTTCCCTTCATAAAGTGCCTGAAGTGACTAATGAGGACAATTCACAGCAGACACTCTGGAAAAAGAGAGCGACAGCCATTTTGTTTCGCCACACAAATCTGACCAATTTTGAAAGAGAAGAAGATGAAATATTTGGTTTTTCATCCAGAAAAGTGTAACTTTGCACCGATTATTCTTCCAGAAAAGTGTGACTTTAGAGGAGGCCGATGAAAAGAATAAAGCGGAACATAAAGACGGCAACGAACCTGGATGCCATTAAAGCCATGAGGCGTGGGAACCGTGAAGCTGAACAAGAACTGCTCGGCCCGGGTTTTCATTCACGCAATTGGATTCAGAAGTCGAAGAAGACATACACCAGAAAGGTAAAACATAAAAATTGGAGAGGTTAGAGAAGTTAATATGATACGCACTACATTACTTTTCTCCCTGTGGCAGCTCCTGACTCTTGCTGCCCATGCACAGGGATTCCTGTCGGTACAGGCAGCGGGAGTGCTGCCCGGCAATACGGCAGAAGAGAACAGTGAACACCTGCAGGCTGCGATCGACAAGATGAGTGCCTTGGGCGGTGTGCTCTATGTAGAACCGACCGAGGGCGGCTACCCGATGCAGGGCGGCATCGTCCTGCGACGCAACGTCACATTGTTGGGAGCACACGGTCCCACAGGCAGGGGCACAGCCTTACCCGACCGATCGGGGCCAACTGGCTCCGTCTTCATCATCACAGACCGTGAGCGGCCCTTCCTCACTGTGGAATCGGCCACTCAGGTGCGAGGCATCCAGTTCTACTATCCCGAACAGACTTGGACTGATCCCAACAATACCATCGTCTATCCGCCCACAATCCGTATGTCACCCGACGAGTCAGTGCAGGGTGTCACTCTCAGCTGCCTAACGTTCTATGGCGAGTACATGGCTATGGACTTCCGGGCTGTAGCACCGCGCATCTGTGAACAGATTCTCTTCGAGCATTGCTACGGCTATCCACTCAGCGGACAGTTCATCGCCATCGACCGCTGCTACGATGTGCCGCGCATCCTGCATTGCCACATCAATCCCGCCAACATGAGGGAATTCCGACGCACCTTCAAACCTGCCATCATCGACTCCGTTGTACGCCGCAAAACCTACTCCTATTGGATAGACCATACGGACAATGCCCAGCTGATGGACCTCTTCACCTTCGGCGTATATGGAGGCATCTACCTTGGAAGCGAAACATACGGACAGCTAACCAACTTCAACTTCGACTGTGTGGGCGTAGGTATCCATAAGATTGGGAGCCAATGGACGAACCGCAACTGGCAGATTGCACAGGGTTCCATCATCGCTAACGTGGGCGAGCGGCTGGAGGACGTCCATCCAGTCCTTATCGAAGGAAAGGGACACACCTCGCTTTCGAATGTAGAGAGTTTCTCCGGAGGCAACCCAGCCCTTACCACTCTCGAAGCCTCATGGGACTATATCACCGTACGTGACGAGGCCTCTGTTACCCTCACAGGCTGTCGTATGCAGGGCTACAAAGCCGATACGCCCATCCACGTCAGTCCCGATGCACAACTTCATGCCATAGGTTGCGAGGACCGCGACAACAAACTATTGAACTACTGAAATGGAGATTAAGTGTGAGGAGTTAAGTGAGGAGTTAAATTGGCCAATAGAATGAATTTACCTTTGGACTTTGTGCATCTCTTGCACGAGCACTACGATGCTGCGACAGCAGACGCACTCTGTGCTGCTCTGGATACCACAGAGCCAGAGGTTTCCATTCGTCTCAATCCACGCAAACTTTCTGCTGAAACGGTGCTGTCCTGTCATCCCGAACTGGAGCCGGTACCTTGGTGCCCCAATGCGTTCTACCTTCCCGACAGACCAGCCTTCACCTTCGACCCATTACTTCACGCAGGAGCCTATTATGTGCAAGAGGCGGCCTCGATGTATGTGGCAGAAGTACTATTGAAGAGTGAAAAGCAAATGGTGAAGAATAAAAGTAACCCATTAGCGGACGAAAATAACTCTGACTCTTCACTAAATGACTCGTCACTCTTAGTCCTCGACCTCTGTGCTGCTCCTGGAGGTAAGAGCACACTCCTGCAAGGCCTCTTGCCCGAGGGGTCACTCCTTATCAGCAATGAACCTATCGCCAAGCGTGCCCAAATCCTGACGGAGAACATGCAGAAATGGATGACGGGACTGCCCGAAGAGGCTCCACGGATCGTTGTGACACAAAACTATCCGGTGGAGTTCGGAGCCTTGACGGGTCAGGTTGATGTATTACTGACAGATGTCCCCTGTTCAGGTGAAGGGATGTTCCGCAAGGACGAAGTGGCAAGGCATGAATGGAGTCTGGAGAATGTGTCGATGTGTCAGCAACGACAACGTGATATCCTACAGGACATATGGCATGTGCTCAAACCCAATGGTCTGCTCATCTACAGCACATGCACTTTCAATCGCTTTGAGGATGAGGATAATGTCCGTTGGATATGCGAGGAACTGGGCGGGGAACTGCTCATGAAACGTCACTTCCTGCCTGGCCGTGACAGAGGAGAAGGGTTCTATGTGGCAGCGATAAGACACCTTCCTCAACCTCTCTCCCAAGGAGTAGAGAACGGATGCTCCCTTTCTCCGAGAGAGGTTGATAAGAAACTGTCTAGTCTGCATGTCCTCTACGACTCGGCTTTATCTTCACCCCTTCTCACCGAGGGAGGAGTCAACATCAACCTGTCCTACAACGAGGCACTGCAATACCTGCGTCGCGAAGCCCTACGGGTAGAGGCTCCTCGCGGTCCGGTCACGCTTTGTTATCGTGGTCTTGTGCTCGGTCCTGGCAAGGGTGTAGGGAGTCGTATCAACAATCTCTACCCTGAAGCTTGGCGCATCCGTACCACTTATACGACACCATTCTCACTGCTTCCTCTGCTGCAATAAACCATTCCATTTTACATTTCTTTACAGTTAGACATTTTTTCTCCCTATTTCTTTGTCTTGTCGTAGAGAAAGTGCTACCTTTGCAAATCATTTTTTCTAAAGGACAAGCAGATGGTAGAGCATAATCATTTGGTAATCATGGCTGGTGGTGTGGGTAGCCGTTTCTGGCCGATGAGTACGCCACAGAAGCCGAAGCAGTTTGTCGATGTGTTGGGCTGTGGCAGGACGCTTATTCAGTTGACCTTCGACCGTTTCAAACAGCTTATTTCTGCCGAGAACACATGGGTTGTCACATCAGCAGCGTATGTCGGCATCGTTCGCGAGCAGTTGCCTGAGGTTCCCTGGAACCATGTCCTATTGGAGCCATGCCGACGCAACACAGCTCCCTGTATAGCCTATGCCAGCTGGCGTATCAAGTCACAAGACCCGAAGGCCAACATTGTGGTCACCCCGAGTGATGCTCTTGTGATGGACACGGCAGAGTATCAGCGCGTCATCAAGTCATGTCTGAAGTTTGTTGCCGAGTCGGATGCGATGGTCACTCTCGGCATGAAGCCCAACCGCCCTGAGACAGGGTATGGTTATATACAGGCCGACCTCTCCTTCTCAACCGCACGGAACAAGGAGATCTTCCGTGTAGATTCCTTCAGGG
>JAGCNQ010000077.1 GCA_017645845.1 Bacteroidaceae bacterium | reverse complement strand
TACTGACCTGTCCCGTAACAGAGATCCACACGGCAAAGACTGCAGCCACCTATTTCGAGGGAAAGAAGGTTTATCCTATTGACGAGGCAGCAGAGTACAAAAAGATCGTCAGATCATGGTACGGCGAGAACAAAACAATTACCGATGGTAATTACGACCAATCGCTGGCCGTCAAGTGCATCAATGGTACTTTCGTCGGCAAGAAGACCGATGATGTCATAACCTTCAGGGGGATTCCGTATGTAGGCAAACAACCTGTAGGGGAACTGCGTTGGAAAGCACCTGTGGACGTTACGCCCTGCGACAGTGTCTATGAGGCCTATTACAATGCTAAAGTAGCTCCTCAGCCAGAGGTTGAAATATCGTCTTATTACTTTCAGGACGAAGAGTGCCTGTACCTGAATGTGTGGCAACCTGTCAAGGCAACTGCAGAAAAGAAGCCTGTCATCGTATGGATTCATGGCGGTGCATACGCCTATGGTGGAACGGTAGATCTGCTGTATGACTTCCACAATTTCGTAGAGGAAAACCCCGATGTCATCGTCGTTAGCGTCGCCTACAGGCTCGGTGTCTTAGGTTTCCTCCACCTGTCACACCTGCCAGACGGCAAGGACTATCCCGACGCACAGAACTTAGGACTCATGGATCAGCTGAAAGCGTTGAAGTGGGTGCATGAAAACATCGCCGCCTTCGGTGGTGATCCTGACAACGTGACCCTCATGGGTGAATCGGCAGGAGGCGGCAGCGTGACGAGTCTCTCACTGGTCAAGGGTTCGCATCAGTATTTCAACAAGGTCATTGCACTGAGTGGCAACCCTGGCCTGTCGACATCTACAGAAGAAGCCATCGCCAGCACGAATGAATTGATGGAAGCATTAGACTGCAAGACCGTCGCCGACCTGCAGAAGGTCGATGCCCAGAAGCTCGTGGGCGTAGCGACAGAATTGCTCCCCTTGCGCTTAGCTCCGGAAAGAGACGGAAACTTCCTGCCTCGCAATCCGTGGGAGGCTGTTGCCAATGGTGCGGTGAAGGACATCACATACCTGCATGGCGTTAATAAGGACGAGATGAACTTCTTCCTGGTCGGAATGGGCGGACCGGAGCCTTTCAATGAGTGGGCCGCTGACCGTCAGGCGAAGAAACTTGCTCTGATGACAGACGAGGAGAAAGCCTTGGCAGAAAGTTTCTGTAGCGATGTGAAGGGAGAGAGCTATGAGCCATACTGTAAGTGGTTCAGTCAGCTGATGTTCAACGCACCTTGCATCAGGCTGTCGGAAGAGCAGACAAAGGCTGGCGGCAAGTCGTACACCTACTACTTCACGGTGGAATCCGCCCAGCCGCTGAAGAAGAGCTGCCATGGAATAGCACTGGCGCCCTTGTTCAAGCATCCGGATTTGCAAGGTGATACGGGCAGGGAGTTCGACGCGACCTTCTCAAAAACCATGCGCAAGATGTGGGCACAGTTTGCCAAGACCGGTAATCCGTCGCTCGGCGCAGAAATTTCCCCTGACGGCAGGGCGAAGGAATGGCCACTCTATGACTTAAAGGACAAACAGGTTATGGTCTTCGATGAATTCAATATTCATCCGGAAAAGGAATCCCAGAGAAATATCATCGATTGGGACAGGACCTATTTCCTGACCAAGTATTATGGTTTCTAACAAGCATCTGGGTATACCCAAGCACCTGTCCCCGTGACTAACACGTTCAATGCCGCCTTCAAACAGAGTATGGGTATGACTGCAACAGAGTGGATGCACAGCATGACGGAGTGAGAACGGAGCTGTCTTCAGAAGGGCAAGTGCTTCGAAATCGTAAAAATCTGCTTCTAAATTTGCCATCTGAAATCCAATAGGCTAAGGCTTTTATATATTGTTTAATCAATGTCATATATTTAATTATGGGAAATTCGAAAATTTGGATGCTTGCCGCCATCCTGACTTGCGGCACGACAATGGCGATCACATCATGCACCGGCAAGGACAACGCAGTCCCCTCAACCCCCGATGCAGAGGAGACCGTGAAGGCTGTCGACTACAGCAATGAGGACAACTGGATGTACCTGTCCGAAGCAACAAAGGACGTTGATGTGTTTTATGTCTATCCGACCGAGTATGTCGACGACACCGAGGGCGCACCCATACATGCCGCCATCGACGAGCCGGCCATGCGCCTGCCGGCCATGCGAACCTCTCTTGTGCAGGCAACAGCCTTTGAGGATGTGGCCAATGTCTACGCTCCTTTCTACAGGCAGTGCAACATGGCCGCACTGGCCAAGATGTCTATGGAAGATCGTGAAGAAGCTTTCAACTCTGTTCCAAAGACGGATGTGTTTGCTGCCCTCGACTACTATTTTGAACACCTCAATGGCGGACGCCCCTTCATCCTTGCAGGACACTCGCAGGGCTCCATCATGCAGAGTTTTGTACTTGCAGAGTACATGAAGGCGCACCCTGAGTATCTCAAGCGCATGATTGCTGCCTACGTGATTGGCTTTTCCATCACTGAGGACTATCTCAAGGCCAACCCTCACCTGAAGTTTGCTGAGGGGGCCGACGACACCGGCGTAATCATATCGTACAACACCGAGGCAGCCGGCAACACGAACAACATCGTTGTACTGCCAGGCGCCATCAGCATCAATCCCATCAACTGGAAGCGCGATGAAACATACGCCTCGGCAGAGGAAAGCCTCGTCGGCTACATCTTCAACGAAGAGACCGGACTGCCTGAGGACTATCCTCACGCGGCAGATGCCAAGATCGACCTGAAGAGGGGCGTAGTCATTACCACGACGAAGGCCGTTGCCCCTGAGACATTTCCTCTCTTCGGCCCTGCCAGCTTCCACGAGAACGACTATCCGCTGTACTACTATAACATCAAGGCCAATGCAGCCGTGAGAGTTGCAGCTTATAAGAATAAAACCAAAGAATGAGAACAACGAAAAAAGTGGGTACAAGCTAAGGAGATTTATGCCAGGGGATAAAACACAATCCCCTGGCATCTTCAATATCGTTAAATTTGCTTTGAAATTGTAAGAAATCATTTATCCTCCTTTGGACAATTGCAAGATTAAATAGTATTGACTATCTTTGCAGCATGTAAGGCTGCCATTACACAAAGCACCAGCAATATATTTATTAATCGTGGACGTTCAACGGGTACAGCATAATTTGTTCCTTGTGTTTTACGGAGGAGTGACCGTATGGAATGTGCAGGGATCAAGGGGACAGGTCATTGATTTTTTTCTCCAAAAAGTTTGTGAATTCCCATAATAAGTTGTATCTTTGCAGCGTTTTTGTATAATCTTTAAATTTAGTATTATG
>JAGCNQ010000076.1 GCA_017645845.1 Bacteroidaceae bacterium | reverse complement strand
GAAAGCTTACGGCTTGCTTCTCTTATACGAAACTCGTTAAGATAGGTTTTAAAATTCTTCTGATAGCTTTTGTTGATTACATAAGAGACGTATTTCGTATTCGAATCGACCAAATTGGCAAGTAATGCTAAACTGAAATCGGGATTGCTGAAATTGCGTGCATCACACATTACTGCATCAATCTCCTCCTGTAGTTGGCGAACTTGCAGCAGAGAAAGAACTGGTGTATCGGACGAGTTTTCCTGCTTGTCGTCTGTATCGATGGGGTCCAATGAATCAGAAATGATCTCTTCATCAACTTTGATCTCGATTGGGGAAGACTGCAGTTTTTTGTCTCGCAATGCACGTTCCCGCTCCATGGAACGTATTTGCTCTTTGTTCTTTTCGACAAGCAGTCGATAGGCAGAATTGAGATTCTTGTTCTTGCTTACTGCAATGAGAGACAAAGTAACCAATAACACAACAACCAGAATGCAGAATCCTACGAAAAACCATTGGCGGTTAATTGTCTTGTGAAGAGACATCACTTCCTTGTCATTAGCTCGCTTTTCGTAGGCGAAAAGACGATTCAACGCCGCATGCATCTGTTCTCCATGCTGGAGTGTATCTCGGAGCATGATGGCAAGGTTGGCATACTCTTTACTGCGTATGCTGTCTCCAATCACAGCATAAATGTGGGTGAGATGCTGATAAGCAGATTGGCGTAATTCTACGCAGCCCTTATGCCCTCCTTGCTTCACAATGGTGGAAAAATGAACAATGGCCGAATCATTTTGCCCCATTTTTTCATAGATTATTCCGAAACTTTCTTCTTGGGAAAGATCGTAGGGAATACCCAACTGCAATCTACGCGATATCTCAAGGCCGTCGCGGGTAGAAATTAACGCTTCCTCATAATTCTTGTCAAGAATAGCCAGTGCAGTTCGGCAGACACACTGATAATAAGGTGAGAGTTGAGGATCCCACTCGGGCAGTTGTTGTAGCTTCTCGTAATAGGCATGTGTCTTTTCGGCATTGCCGGCATAGGAACTGCACATGACCAGATTCGTCAAGAAGATGCTTTGAAGACGTTGATCCTGCTGCAAGGAGGCTTTATACCCTTTCTCAAAATAGTATGCAGCGCGGTCGTAATCTTGAAATAAACCATAAAGATTGCCAATGCTGCCCAGTGCCGAAGTATAATTTGTAATGTCTCCGTTTTTATCAGCCAATTCCAAACACTTTGTATATAGATCAAGAGCGATATCGAATCGGTCTTCATTGAAGGCCTCATTGCCCATTTTCAGTAACTGTTTGCATTCATCGGTGCTCGACATATCCGAAACAGCAAGACACCGCACCGAACAACAGACAAAAAAGGTCAATATATATACTATGAGCCTCATATGAAAGAGTGAAACAACAGAATTGATGGATTGTTTTGTGTGCAAAAATATCGAAAAAACTGCAATTTTCCAATTTTTTATGTTTATTTCAAGAAATCGTGATAAAAAATTGAGATTATTTAGAGCTTATTTTCTATTTTTTGCTATCTTTGCACTGCAAAACATTCTTTGCTCCAAATGAAGAAAGTATTATTTAACCCTATTATCAATATTAAAACCTTTCAAAAGTATGAAGCACCTTCTACTTATCTCTGCTCTCTTGAGCGCTGGAGTTTCTACGGCTATGGCCGAGAACGTTACTGCTGATCCTGCCGATGGCAGTGTACTTGCCACCTTGAGCAAGATAACTCTTACTTGGGAGAATGAGACCTCAGTTGACAACAATGGTTCGGCTGCAATCACCGTTACCGATGCTGCTGGTACAGTTGTAGTAAATGAGGCTGTTTCAGATTATGGCACCGAAGTGAACCAGATGGTTATTACTTTCGCCGACATCACAACCGAAGGCACTTATACCGTCAACTTCCCTGCCGAGCGCTACAGTTTCCTCCGCGAAGGTGGCGAGACAGCCTATTCCGAGGCCTTCACTCTTACCTATACCATTAGCGAGGGTGGTCTTGATCCTGACCACACATTCACTCCTGATGGCACTGTCGGTTACCTCTATTACATCGAAGTAGCTTTCAACAACTACGTGAAGGCTGCCTACAAGTGGAATGCAACCGAAGAGGAGAAGCCATACTTCACCGATGCCGAGGGAAATGTCGTAGCAAATGCCTCTATCCCCTATGCAAGCGACCTCGCCAACACCAACAAGGTGCGTATCGTTCTTGCAGAAGTACTTGCCACTCCTGGCGTCTATACACTCCACGTACCTGAGGGTGCTTGCAATGTCATGACCGAGGCCACCGACTACACTGGTTTTTCTTGCCCAGCTTTCACCCATGTTTTCACCGTTACTGGCGAGGGACTCGACAACTATACCACCAATCCTTCGGCTGAGACTCCTGTTCGCAACTTCAGTTCTGTTGCAGTTACTTTCCCGGATGTTGATACCATGATTATCAACCCAGATGTCATCAACGACTATAATCGCAACTACTACAACATCTATGCGGCTGGCACCAACTCGTCTGCAGGCAACTTCCGTATCGGTACTGGTGTAGTTGAAGGCAATACCGTTACCTTCGCTCTCCAGAAGCCAATTATCAATGGAGGCACCTATGTGCTTGACTTCGGTCCTGACTGCTTCCTCCTTGGCGAGGACCAGCATGGCAACTCTCCTGTTCACGTTGAGATCGTTATTGATGAGGGCGAACCCACTGCTGTCGAAATCACGCCTGCTCCTGGGCAGACCTATAGCCGTCTCACCGAGTTCACCTTCGTTTATCCAGGTGTAACTTCCATCAAGAAGAATCCGAACGTTTTCCAGAACATCTACGTTTACGATAGCAATCACAAGTCAACTTATGCTTATGTTGGCAACAATGATCTCACCATCGAGGGCAATACGGTGAAGGCTGTTCTTAATATGGCAGTTGTTGAAGAGGATGTTGTCACCCTTGAGATGCCAACTGGTTTCCTCATTTTCGACGACGATGACGACAAATACAATACCGCTCTCTGTGAGACCTACTACGTTGATGGCTCAGGTTTCGATGCCATCGAGTGCGAGCCAGCCAACGGCAGCATCGTCGATACCCTCTCGACGATCTTGATTACCTATGTAAATGAGACCTTGGTTGCCAACAACTCAGCTTCTTACGCTAGTATCACGGTTTACAACTCGGCCAACCAGTATGTAGCTACCGCCGGCATGTACCAGAACCAAATCACTGCTGGCCCAGGTGAAAACCAGGCAACTATCACGCTTAATGTTACCTTGAAAGAGAAGGATACCTACACCTTCAAACTCCCAGGCAACGCCTTCTTCCTTGGTGAAGACCAGCGTTTCAGCACCGTTCAGAAGTTTGAGTACACTGTCGATCCCGACTATGTCCCCACTTCTCTGGAAGCTATTGAGAGTACAACCGATGTCGTGCCAGGCATCTTCACCATCGATGGCCGCAAGGTCGAGAAGGTAGGCAAGGGCATCTTCATCGTTGATGGCAAGATTGTCAAATATTGATTCTCTTATTAGAATTCCTTCATAATCAATGAGACTTTCTTTAATTCCTCTAACACTTGTAGCCTGCACTCTCGGAGTGCAGGCCCAAGTTTTTTTACCGCAATCTGATCAGGATCTTAAGGTACAGAAAGGAGGGCAATTACAAACCACCATGCCTGCTTTCTGGAATACGCCAGTTATCCTGCCGCAACTCTCTTCTCAATACCCTTCTGCCGGACATTCATGGATTGGCTACAATCAGAGTGCTGGTGTTGATACCACAACTGTAGTTGACCAATATGGGAATTACAGGACTTTCGGCGGTATGGTGGGCTTTGATGTCGAGCCGCTCAGTGTCGATTTTTCCATGATCGACACGATATATGCTCACCCAAAGATGGCTCCTTATGGCTATCTTTCCGGAAATATCTATTATGCCTATTGTCCTAATTACAGTAGTTCTACTGGCACCTATAACAGTATGGATTACATGGGTTGGGATATCCGCAATTGGAATGTTGCCGATTCGATGCGTGTACGTATTACCAATGGTACCAGCGATATTCCTTACGTAGGTTGTTATGATCCTGCGACGGGTATTGACTATGCGATTACTTTTGGCAATGAGAATGGTGTAGAGACCTACTACAGCTACATCGTAGATCCAGGAACTCACAAACTGAAGCGGCTGGCAAAACTTGGCATTTATGACAGTGCCGAGAACCTCACTGCCTACAAGGCCATGTTCTCCGATGGAGTAGAAATCTATGCTCTCAATCGTGACAAAGTGATGCGGATCGACCGCAAGACGGGTCTTGCCACCGAGGTGGGTCACTTCGACTTTGAGTATAACGCTTATGGCATTCAGGCTGTCCGTTACGATAATGGACGTTTCATCCTCGATCATTTCGACCTCTACACCGGAACGTCTTTCTGGAGCTTCTCACTCGACAACATTAGTGCCGATGGCGTAATCCAGAAAGAGCTGATAGGTTACGTTCCAACGGGATGGAATCACATCTTCCGTGCCCCTTCTGATGAACTTTGCGAATCTGAGGTCCTCTCAAACGTGAAGGATTTGAAGGCTGTGGCTTCAGATGACCAACATGCAACCATCACCTTCACTGTACCTTCTACCACAACCTCAGGCATTGCCCTTTCTTCCACTACAATGGCCGATGTAACTGTGCTTATTGATGGACAGGCAATTACCTTACCCGAAACACAGTATGCACTGGGCAGCAAGGTTTCGGTTGAGGTGGAAGGTCTTGAACCGACTTGCCTCCACTTCGTTTCTGCGCAATGCAATCCCGTACATGAGTGGTCGGCTGTTGAGCCATTTGCTCTTGTCGGCAACACACTTCGTGGAGTTCCTTTCTGCGCCGGCGCTGATGCTCCAGGTCAGGTTTCGAACATCAAAGTAACCGCTCTTTCCGATGCAAACCGCATCAAGATCTCTTGGTCGGCACCTACCTCTGCCCGCTATGCTGCTTTCGGATCATCTTTCGACAAGAATGATATTACTTATAAGGTTGCAAACTCTCTCACCGGCGAGGTTGTAGCAGAAGGCCTTACCGAAACATCACTCTTGCTCGATATCCCTGCTTATTATTCTACTCAGCAGTTCACG
>JAGCNQ010000075.1 GCA_017645845.1 Bacteroidaceae bacterium | reverse complement strand
TTCATTGTTTGTTCTTGTTTTATTTCCTTTTTATTTGTTTCTACACGCCTCCTGCGTCTTTAGCCCGCTGCCATTGAGGGCAGCAATTTTTTCCATCTGAGCCACCACCGTGTTGTACTTGGCCTTGGCTTCAGCAAGTTTCAGGGCAAGGGCCACACGTTGGCGATCTGTCTCGAGCAGGTCAGAGAGGAGAGTCGTTTCAGCCACATATTCGGCGCGCATCAGTTCGAGGGTTCGATCCACGAGGTCGAGTTGCTGACCGAGCAGACGGATCTTGCGTTTTGTCTCTTCGGCCTGTTGCACGATGCCGAGCCACTGGCTTTCGAGGGCATCCAGTTGGTTGGCGTACTTCTCAGCGGCTGCATTTTGCATCAGTTGCGCCTCCCGTATCGAGGCATTGGTCTTGCGCCGATAGATGGGCAAAGAAACCTTCACCATCGCCATCCACATGTCCTTGCCGTTCATGTCAGCCATCCGAGGCATCTCGGTCTCCTCATTGAGCATGTATTGTGCCCCCACGCCCAGCATGGGTCGTCCCATGTTGCGCATCTTCCTTTCGGTCTGCTCGAGGGCATTCTGCTCGTTGCGGATAGCTGCCAGTTCCGGGCTTGCGTTCTCGATGTCGTCCATCGAAAGGATGGGCATCTCACGCAGCACGATGCTATCGGGAGTGACGATGTCGCTGCCCGCCTCACGATGCATCAACAGGTTGAGTTGCTGCTTCTGGAGCGTGAGTTCGGTCTGCGCCGTCTCAAGCTGCTCCTCAAGGCTCAGTGCCTCGGTCTGGAGGCGAAGTTGGTCACTCATGTTCGCCCTCATCCTGCCGTTCGAAGGCGACTTGTATTGATAGAGCGCGGTTTCCTGGATCTGCTTCAAAAACGCGATATTCTGCCCGATGGCGGTTATCTTCTCCTGTGTCGCAAGGATCTGATACCATTTTTCTTCCACCTGATAGGCAAGGTCGATGCCTTCCATCCGATACATCTCGTAAGCCTTTTCCACCTGCCACTCTTTCTCCCTGCGTGCAGCCCTCATCGAACCGGGCCAGGGGAACATCTGCATCAGTCCGAAGGTGGCTACCTGCCTGCTGTTCACCAATTCCATCGGGCTGGGATACCAGTTGACCGATAGTTCAGGATCGCCAATGGTGCTCGCCGGACAGACTGCTTCGAGCGCAGCCTTGTAGTTTTGCAAAGCCGCTTTGGTGCGCGGACTGTTCTCCACAGCCGTCATCATGTACGAATACAGGCTATCCCCCTGCTGTTCCGCCACCGCAGCCCCGCATTGGAAGACACCAATTAAAACAAATAATATATATCGTTTCATACATATTTATATTTTAAACAAAAACTACCTGCGCAGCGCACCCTCTCTCCACCAGCATTGCAGCACGGGCACCATGAACATCGTCATCTCCTGGATGATCATTCCGCCGAAGGTCGGTATCGACATCGGTATCATGATGTCGGCACCCTTGCCGGTCGATGAAAGCACAGGGAGCAGTGCAATGAGCGTAGTTGCCGTGGTCATGCACGCTGGACGCACACGTTTGCGCCCTGCTTCGACCACCGCTTCGATGATCTCTTCCTTCGTCTTGGGCTGTCGATGCAGGAACGTGTGATGGATGTAGGTGCCCATCAGTACGCCATCGTCTGTAGCCACGCCAAAGAGGGCAATGAAGCCCACCCAGACGGCCACACTCAGATTGATCTGATGCATGCCGAACAGGTCACGCATATTCACACCAGCCACCGTGATGTCGAGGAACCAGTCCTGCCCATAGAGCCACAGCATGATGAAGCCGCCGGCAAACGCCATGAAGACACCCGAGAAGTGAATCAGTGAGGCAGGGATGGTGCCGAACTGGAAGTAGAGTATCAGCAGAATCAGGAGCAAGGCCACAGGAATCACCACCTTCAGGCGCTGCATCGCGTGGTGCTGCTGCTCGTAGCTTCCCGTAAACTGGAAGGTGACGCCCTTGGGCAATACGATCTCACCGCTTGCCACCTTCTGCTTGAGCACCTTGTCAGCCTTTTCCACCACGTTGACCTCGGCTTCGTTGCCCATCTTGTCGAAGGTGACATAGCCCAGGAGGTAGGTGTTTTCGCTGTTGATCATCGTGGCACCTTTTGTAAACCGGATGTCGGCTACCTGTCCCAACGGAATCTGGGTACCATCGGGTGCAGTCACCAGTATGCTGGCCAACGACTCGGGATCATTGCGGTACTCGCGAGCATAGCGCACACGTATCTTGAATCGCTCGCGTCCTTCCACAGTGTTGCCTTCTGCCATGCCTCCGATGGCAGTCTCGATCACGTCCTGTACCGATTGGATCGAGATGCCGTAGCGACCGAGTTTCTCGCGGTCGGGAGCAATCTCGATGTAGGGAGCGCCTGTCGAGCGGTCGTAGAAGACCGAGGCTGTATTGATGAAGTCCATCTCGCGAAGGGCCTGTTCGAACTGCAGTCCTGCCTGTTCGATGCTCTCGAGGTCGGGTCCATAGACCTTGAGGCCCATGGGCGACTTGAGGCCTGTCGAAAGCATGACGAGGCGTGTCGCTATGGGCTGCAACTTGGGCGAACCCGTCAGTCCCGGCAGGTTGGCAGCCTCGGTGATGGCATCCCAGATGTCATCTTTAGAACGGATGTTGCGGCGCCATTGGCGGAAGTAGCGACCACCCCCATCGGGGATCAGACTGTC
>JAGCNQ010000074.1 GCA_017645845.1 Bacteroidaceae bacterium | reverse complement strand
GGCACGACATACATGCCTTTTGCATCGATAAGGTCAGCACCTATGACGGCCAGGTCACAGTTCGTTACTTCCAATATCTTGTTGTCTCGCAGAATGACACTGCCGTTCTTGAGCCATCCCTGTGGTGTCAGGATTTTAGCATTAATAATCTGTGTTAACATAGTTTTAGTTTTCTTTTTTATGACGTAATGACGAGATTCTGTTCTCTATTTTTTCAACTTTTCAACTTTTCACATCACACCATACTATACACCACGTCCATTATCTTCTTGCCGATGGCATCAGCAGCCTCCATAGTGCTGGCTTCGCTATAGACACGGATGATAGGTTCGGTATTGGACTTGCGCAGGTGTACCCACTTGTCGGGGAAATCAATCTTCACACCGTCGATGTCGTTCACCTCTTCACTGGCATACATCTCCTTGACCTTTGCCAGGATTGCATCTACGTCGGTTTCGGGCGTTAGGTCGATGCGATTCTTTGCAATGAAGTAAGGAGGATAGGTGGCGCGCAACTCGCTTGCCTTCATGCCCTTCTTAGCCAGATAGGTGAGGATGAGGGCAATGCCTACCAGAGCATCGCGGCCGTAATGGGCAGCAGGATAGATAACTCCGCCATTGCCCTCACCGCCAATGACAGCACCCGTCTCCTTCATCTTCGTTACGACATTCACCTCGCCCACTGCAGCAGCGTTGTATTCGCAGCCATATTTGCGGGTCACATCACGCAGGGCACGGGTTGAAGAGAGGTTGCTCACAGTATTGCCAGGCGTGTGTTGCAGGATGTAGTCGGCCACTGTGACGAGCGTATATTCCTCGCCGTACATTGTGCCGTCCTCGCAGAAGAGTGCCAGACGATCCACATCGGGGTCAACCACAAAAGCGATGTCGTGCCCACCTTTCTGCATCAGGCTCTTGATGTCTGCAAGGTTCTTTTCGAGAGGTTCGGGGTTGTGCTGGAAGTCACCTGTCGGTTCTGTGAAGAGACCGGTAACGGTCTTCACACCAAGTTGCTCCAGGAGTTTTGGCAGAATGACACCGCCCACACTATTCACGCTATCGAATGCTACGCGGAAGTTCGCCTTCCGGATAGCCTCAACATCCACGAGGTCCAGTCCGAGCACCATGTCGATGTGTTTCTGGTCGTATGTGTCATCATCGCGGTAAGAGCCGAGATGATCTACGTCTGCATATTCGAAGTCCTCTGCCTCAGCGATGCGAAGCACTTCGTTACCCTCCTCCTTGTTGAGGAATTCACCTTGAGAATTGAGTAGTTTCAAGGCATTCCACATACGGGGGTTATGGCTGGCAGTAATGATGATGCCACCGCAAGCGCCTTCCATCGTGACAGCAATCTCTGTGGTAGGTGTGGTGGCCAGACCGATATTGACTACGTCGAAGCCCATGCCCATGAGTGTGCCGCAAACAACGTTCTTGACCATAGGGCCGGAGATGCGTGCGTCGCGACCAACAACGATTTTGTTGCTCTTCACAGTCGTTGTACGACGAATGAGTGTAGCATAAGCCGATGTGAACTTCACGATGTCGAGGGGATTGAGCGTATCGCCTGCCCTTCCTCCGATGGTGCCTCGGATACCCGAGATGGATTTGATAAGTGTCATGGTTATTTACTATTTTACTATTTTACTTTTTCAACTTTTCAATTTTTATTGCGGTTTTCCTCCCTCTACGTAGGGCCAATCTTCCTCATCCCATTGGATGCGTGAAATGAAGAGTGGTCTGCTACCGCGTCTGCGGCTCCCTTCAACATGACAATGGTAGAAGATGTATTCATTGCCGTCTTTCGCCTTGAAAATTTCGCCGCAATGACCTGGGCCATAGAAACGGTCGCCCTCATCACTGTGCAACACCGGCGTAGCAAAGCCCTCGTCCATACGGTTACCGTCGCGGTCCAGGAAGACATCTGTCAGTTTCTTTGCTCTGCCCACTTTCAATTGGTACGTATGGTCGCCGAAAAAGCCAGAGCTGACGAAGAGATACCAATACTTGCCGTGCTGGTGGAGGTAGGAGCCTTCAAAAACCTTCGAGCGGTCAGGGTTATCCTCTACCTTCAGACCTGCCACATGTTCATACGTAGCGCCTTCCTTGAGGGCGAGACCGTCTTTAGTCAGCTCTATGCGGTGTATGCCGCCCACCGAGCCGAAGAAGAGCCACACCTTTCCTGTCTTGGGGTCAGTCACGACTTCGGGGTCAATGGTGTCGTGAATGCCTGTCTCTCGGCCGCTCGTCAAGATTCCCATATAGCGGAACTGACAAGGAGCGTATTCCTGAAGCACACCAATGTTACTATCCTCTGCACTATTGTAGAGCGTAAGGTACATATTACGTTTCCCATCAACCATTGCCACATCGGGTGCCCAGAAGCGTTGTGCAACGGCACTCATTGCTCCCCAGGAATTGACATCGACTGGTGCTACATCGCTCATCTCCCAATGGAAGAGGTCATTACTCACGATAGAGCGTGCAGGGTTGGTAGCTATGCAGTGGTAGCAACCGTCATCACCCACCCATATTGTCGGGTCGGGCCAGTCTCGTGGCCAAACAGGGTTCGTAACAGCGCCTGTTTCTCCCTCAAGGGGGGGCTGGAGAGTCTGGGCTGACGCTGCGCCCGACCCTAGCATTACAAGCAGCAGCAGAGCAGAAAACAATCTTGAGGGAAACATTCTGTTTGTAAAGTTAAACATTTAAACTCTTAAACTCTTACACCCTTAAACTCTTACACCCTTATTCAACCTTTGTAGCTCTGTGGTAACCATAAAGGATACCATCACTGAAGTTTAGCATGCTGGGAGGTGTATCAGTCGCATCTTCCAACATGTCATCCAGTGATGAAGTGTCCGTATTTCCAAACACTTCTCCGATAGTAAGATTAGGATTTGCTAAGAGATCAGATAAAGAGATAGTACTACTCGAGCCTGAGCCATTAACAGCAGTATTTGAGTTACCCACTACTAAGATAATTGTAGAGCCTCTTTGGACATAGATGAGAGCTTCTTGCTTGTATCCATAGTAGGTATGTGTATTCTCCATAAAGTCTTTAAAAGAACCCACTTTATAGGTGAATTTCTTCTGAAAATCCTCGTCACCACTTTTCCATCGCTCTTCCGTGCAGACTCTGTAGTAACAAGTT